>JAPSIC010000128.1 GCA_031179165.1 Brevibacterium sp. | reverse complement strand
CGACCGCCGAAACACTGTTTCCGCTGGTCACACCCTCGGAAACGATCCTTGACCGGTTCGTTTTCCGTGAGGCGAACGAGATATAACTCTAGACCAGCCCGGGACACCCACGCAACTCGAAACCGAGGGTTTCTCCTGTGACACCCGTCACCGGGTCCCGGTTGCCCGGAAATGTACGGGAGTTCGCCCCAACTCAGAGGCGACGGTAGCCGGGCAGCAGGGCGTCACTGTCGACGATCTGCTTGCCGAGGGGCATCAGGGAGATGGGGATGAGCTTGAGGTTCGCCCATCCCAGTGGGATGCCGATGATCGAGAGGAAGAGCGGGATCGAGGTGACCACGTGTCCGATGGCCAGCCAGATGCCGGCGACGACGAGCCAGATGATGTTGCCCAGGGCCGCACCGACTCCGGAGGTGCGGGTCTCCACGACTTCTCTGCCGAAGGGCCAGAGTGCGTAGTTGCCGATGCGGAAGGCGGCGATCCCCCAAGGGATGGTGACGATGAAGATGCAGGCGATGATGCCGGCCGCCCAGTATCCGAGCGCCAGCCACAGGCCGCTGAAGATGAACCAGATGATGTTGAGCAGTGTTCTCACGGCGTTGACCTTCCTGTCTCGGACGGACTTCCCGCCTCGGCGACCGATGCGCGTGACGGGTTGTCCGCTTCCCTGTCGTCTCCGACTCTAGCCATTCCACCTGCGGGCGTCATTGGTGTCGGCCCTACAGCCGATGGGGGCTAGCCGGAAACGCGGAGGGGTTCGAAATGCCGGCGGCGCCCGGCAACCCGTCGACCCATGAATGCCAGAGGGGCTCTGCCGTGACGATCCACGACAGAGCCCCTCGGCTCACTGCTCAGGTTGGCGGCGTCAGCTGACGACGTCGACGGCTCCGAGTGTTTTCTTGCCACGACGCAGGAGGATCACTCCCCCGTTCGCCGTCTCCAGCACCTCGGCGGCCGTCAGGGTCTGGTCCTCACCGTTGACCTTGACGTTGTTGACGTAGGCTCCGCCGTCCTTGATGGCGCGGCGGGCCTCGCCCTTCGACTTGACGATGCCGGCGGTGACGAAGGCATCGGCGACAGGCAGTCCTGCCGACAGCTGTGCGGCGTCGACGTCGCCGCGGGGCAGCTCGGCGGTGGCGGCGCCGAGGGTCGCCGGGTCGAGATCATCGAGTCGGCCACCCCCGAAGAGCGCCGAGGCGGCGGCGATCGCCTGCTCGTACTGCTCCCGACCGTGGACCATCGTGGTCACGTCCTCGGCGAGCACCTTCTGGGCGAGCCGAGAGTGCGGAGCGGCGGCGAACTCCTCCTCGATCGCGTCGAGCTCCTCGAGCGGCCGGAAGGAGAACACCTTGAGATACTTCATCACGTCACGGTCGTCGGCGTTGAGCCAGAACTGGCTGAAGGCGTACGGGCTGGTCAGGCTCGGATCGAGCCACACCGTCCCGGATTCGGTCTTGCCGAACTTGGTGCCGTCCGCCTTTGTCAGCAGGGGCGTGGCCAGCGCATGGACGCTGGTCTGCTCCACCCGGCGGATGAGGTCGACGCCGGCGGTCAGGTTGCCCCACTGGTCGGATCCGCCCGTCTGCAGCGTGCAGCCGTAGCGGCGGTAGAGCTCGAGGTAGTCATTGCCCTGGAGCACCTGGTAGGAGAACTCGGTGAACGAGATCCCGCTCTCGCTCTTGAGCCGGGCGGAGACGGATTCCTTGGCCAGCATCCGGTTGACCGGGAAGTGCTTGCCGACGTCACGGAGGAAGTCGATGGCCGAGACCTGTGAGGTCCAGTCGTAGTTGTTGACGACCTGAGCGGCGTTCGGGCCTGAGAAGTCGAGGAACTTCTCGACCTGCGCGCGGATCTTCGCCACCCACGCCTCGACGACCTCGCGTGGGTTGAGCGTGCGCTCCCCCGACATCCGCGGGTCACCGATGAGGCCGGTGGCACCGCCGACCAGCGCCAGCGGGTTGTGCCCGGCCAGCTGGAGTCTGCGGGCGGTGATGAGCTGGACCAGGTTGCCCATGTGCAGGCTGGGCGCGGTGGGATCGAAAC
Source organism: Brevibacterium sp. (assembly GCA_031179165.1). Lineage (GTDB taxonomy): Bacteria > Actinomycetota > Actinomycetes > Actinomycetales > Brevibacteriaceae > Brevibacterium. The sequence continues at coordinate 7,488 of JAPSIC010000128.1, read as the reverse complement.
CGACGTAATAGGTCAGCGAATCCTGATCCAGAGCGCTCTGGAGGGCGGCCTCGTCGGTCGATACCGCGACGAGCCCGCGGGCCTTGAATTCACTGAAGATGTCGGTCACTGTGATCCTTTCGAGTCGAATTGACAGGGACAATACTACGCGGTCTCCACACCGCAGGTGCCCCCGCTCAGACGCTGCGCGGGGACTGCGCGAACTCGCGGAGGCGGGCGACCTCGGCCCGCGCATTGTCCAGTTGTGCGGCGACCGCACTGCGCGCGGTTCCGCCCTTGCCGTTGCGGGAGTCGATCGACCCGAGGGTCGTGAGCACCTCGCGCACCTGCGGAGTCAGGTGCTCCGAGATTCCTGCGTAGTCCTCATCGCTGAGGTCCCACAGCTCGACGCCCTTCGACTCGGCCAGCTGCACCGCCGCGCCGGAGAGCTCGTGGGCGATGCGGAAGGGCACCCCGTTGCGGACAAGCCATTCGGCGATGTCAGTCGCCAGGGCGAAGCCGCGCGGGGCCAGGTACGCCATCCGCTCGGTATCGAACTTCAGGGTGGCGACCATTCCGGTGAACGCCGGCAGCAGGATCTCGAGCGTGTCGGTGGCGTCGAAGACCGGTTCCTTGTCCTCCTGCAGGTCCCGGTTGTAGGCCAGGGGCAGGGCCTTGAGGGTGGCGAGCAGACCGGTGAGGTCGCCGATGAGCCGGCCGGACTTGCCGCGGGCGAGCTCGGCGATGTCGGGGTTCTTCTTCTGCGGCATGATCGACGACCCGGTCGAGTAGGCGTCGTGGAGGGTGACGAACGAGAACTCCTTCGTCGCCCAGGCGATGACCTCTTCGCTCAGACGGGACAGGTTGATGCCGATCATCGTGGTGATGAACAGGTACTCGGCGAAGACGTCGCGGCTGGCGGTGCCGTCGATGGAGTTCTCGACGGAGTCATTGAAGCCAAGATCGGCGGCCACGGCCTGCGGATCGAGCCCGAGGGAGGACCCGGCGAGCGCCCCGGACCCGTAGGCGGAGACGCCGGCGCGCTGGTCGAAGTCGACGAAGCGCTGGACGTCGCGCAGCAGCGGCCAGGCGTGGGCGAGGAGGTGATGGGCCAGCAGCACCGGCTGGGCGTGCTGGAGGTGGGTGCGGCCGGGCATCGGTGCCTCCCGGTGCGCATCGGCCTGCTCGATGAGGACCTCGACGGCGTCGAGGACGAGCCCGGCGATCTCACGAGCGTGGTCGCGCAGGTACATCCGGCCCATCGTCGCGATCTGGTCGTTGCGGGAGCGGCCGGCGCGCAGCTTCCCGCCGAGCTCGGGTCCGGCGATCTCTATGAGTCCGCGCTCAAGCGAGGAGTGGACGTCCTCGTCGGACTCGGCGGCGACGTATTCGCCGGTCTCAACCCGGCGGGCGAGTTCGTCCAGGGCCTCGGTCATCCCGGCAAGTTCAGCGTCGTCGAGGAGTCCGGCCCGGTGGAGGACCTTCGCGTGGGCCTTGGACCCGGCGATGTCGTAGTGGGCCAGTCGCCAGTCGAAGTCGGTCGACTTGCTCAGTGCGGCCAATGCATCGGCCGGACCGTCGGAGAACCGTCCGCCCCACAGACTCAGTCGTTTGCTCACAGGTTGTCCTTCCGCGCCTTCAGACAGGCAATTGGTGTCGTTCGTTCATGGGCTCACTGCCCAGTCAATCAGTTCTGCGCGTTCGCGCAGCCCAGTCAATCAGTTCCCCGGTCGATCAGTTCTGGTCGTTCGCGCCTCCCGCGGCGCGCTCAAGGAAGCTCTGCGCCAGGGCCGCTCCCCCGACGGCGGCATCGGCGATGACGAGCACCGTGTCGTCGCCGGCGATCGTGCCGAAGATCCCGGCCATCGACGACCGGTCAATCGCCGAGGCGAGGTACTGCGCCGCTCCCGGTGGAGTCCGCAGCACGACCATGTTGTCCTGCGCCGAGGCGGAGACGAGGAGTTCTTCGAGCAGCCTGGGCAGCTTCGCGTCGAGGGTGTCCCCCGTCGACTGCTGCAGGCTCCGGTCCCCGCCCTCCCCGGGAACGGCGTAGACGGATCCGGAGGTGGAGCGGATCTTCACGGCCCCCACCTCGGCGAGGTCGCGGGAGAGGGTCGCCTGGGTGACGGTGATGCCGAGCTTCGCCAGCGCCTCGGCGAGCTCGATCTGCGAGTGCACGGACTCACGGGTGATGAGGTCGATGATCCGCTGCTGCCGCGCGGTCTTCGTCAGGGGGGCGGCGCCCTCGCTCATCGCTGGTCCAGGAGGAAGGTGAGCAGGGCCTTCTGCGCGTGGAGGCGGTTCTCGGCTTCGTCGAAGACCACCGAGGCGGGGCCGTCGATGACTTCAGCCGCGACCTCCTTGCCGCGGTAGGCGGGCAGGCAGTGGAGGAAGATCGGGTCGTTGCCGAGGCCCATCAGCTCTTCGGTGATCTGGTACTTGACGAACGGGGAGTCCTCGCCGTCGCGGCCGCCGGCGTCCTGACCCATCGACACCCAGGTGTCGGTGACGAGGGCGTCGGCTCCCTGGGCTGCGGCGACCGGGTCGTCGGTGACCTCGACGGAACCGCCGGTGAGTTTGCCGAGTTCGGTCGCCTCGGCGATGATCCGCTCATCCGGCTGGTAGCCGGCAGGGGCGGCGATGCGCACCCGCATGCCGGCGTTGACCCCGCCGAGGACGTAGGAGTTGGCCATGTTGTTGGCCCCGTCGCCGTAGTAACTCATGATCTGACCGGCCGGGTCGCCGCGGTGTTCGCGGATCGTGAGCAGGTCGGCCAGGATCTGGCAGGGGTGGAAGTCGTCGGAGAGTGCGTTGACGACGGGAACAGCCGAATTCTCGGCCATCTCCTCGAGTCCGGCTTGGGCGTAGGTGCGCCAGATGATCGCCGAGACCATCCGTGACATCACCTTTGCGGTGTCGGCGATCGACTCCTTGTGGCCCAGCTGCGCCTCACCCGGGTTGATGATGAGCGGCTGCCCGCCGAGGGCCGCGATCCCGGCGGCGAAGGACACGCGGGTCCGGGTGGAGGTCTTGTCGAAGATCACGGCGGCCGTCTGCGGGCCGGCGAGCGGGGTGCGCAGGTACGGCTGGGCCTTGAGTGTCACGGCCAGGTCGAGGACCTGGGTGAGCTCGGCGGGGCTGAGGTCCGTGTCCTTGAGGAAATGGCGGGTCATGGTCGTCCTTCGAACGTCGTGGGAGGTGCGGTTGGGCCGGCGCGAGGGCGTAGGGCCCGGGGTGCGGCGGTGCCAGGGTGAAGCTGTCCCGGCGTGGATGCTGCCTCAGCCGGCGATGAGGCCGGGCAGTGCGGACAGGAACGGCTGCAGTTCTTCGCGGGTGATGGTCAGCGGCGGGGCCAGGCGCAGGCGTTCAGGCGTAACCGGATTGACGATGAACCCGGCCTCGAGGGCGCGTGCCGCGGCTGCCTTTGCCTCGCGGTCGATTTCGACGCCGAGGAGGAGGCCGGTTCCGCTCACCGACTGCACTCCCGAGATCTGCTCGAGTTCGCCGCGCAGCCACTGTCCGGTGTCCCGGACGTGGTCGAGGAGGTTCTCGGTCTCGATCGTGTCGATGACGGCGAGCGCCGCGGCACTGGCGAGCGGGTTGCCGCCGAAGGTGGTGCCGTGCTGGCCGGCTTCGAGCAGCTTCGTGTTCTCAGCGCCGACGGTGATCGTGGCGCCGATCGGCATGCCACCGCCCAGGCCCTTCGCCGAGGTGATGATGTCGGGAACGACGCCCTCGCCGATCTCCGGGTCCTGGTGGGCGTACCAGTGACCGGTCCGGCCCATCCCGGACTGGACCTCGTCGAGGACGAGGAGGGCTCCGGTTTCGCGGGTGAGTTCGCGGGCCTTCTGCAGGTAGCCGGCGGGGTGGGTGCGCACGCCCACTTCACCCTGGACGGGTTCGATGAACACGGCCGCGCAGGTGTCATTGATGGCGGCGGCGAGCGCGTCGACGTCGCCGTAGGGCACGTGGACGACGCCGGGCACGCCGGGGGCGAAGGGCTCGCGGTAGGCGGCCTTCGCGGTCAGGGCCAGCGATCCCATGGTCCGGCCGTGGAAGGCGCCTTCGACGGCGATGACGAACGGGCGTCCTCCTCCCCCGGCGCGGCGGGCCATTTTGAAGGCGGCTTCGTTCGCTTCGGTGCCGGAGTTCGACAGGAACACGGCGGAGCCGGTCGGCAGGTCGAGGATCTCATGGAGTTTGGAGGCGAGCGCGATCTGCGGTGGGGAGGTGAAGAAGTTCGAGATGTGGCCGAGTGTCGCGGCCTGCTCGGAGATCGCCTTCACCCACGCCGGGTGGCAGTGGCCGAGGGCGTTGACGGCGATGCCGGCGAGCAGGTCGAGGTACTCCTTGCCGCTCGCGTCCCAGACCTTCGACCCCTGTCCACGGACGAGGTCGAGCTGAGGCGCACCGAACACTGGTGAGAGAACGCGGCTGAAGTCATCGCGCCACGAGGTGGCCTGCCCGGTCCCCGCCAAGGAGGTGCTGTCCGCCGAGGGGTTGTTCGCCGCGGCGGCGCCTGCCGCGGAGTCGCTCGCCGAGGTGGTGGTCTCAGTCATGGTGATCGCCTTCCTGTACTCCCTTGTGCCCGTCCCGCAGGTGGGCGGGTTCGATCGCGGACTCCTCGACCATGGTGCCGATGCCTTCGGAGGTGAAGATCTCGAGCAGCAGCGAGTGCGCCATCCGACCGTCGATGATGTGGGCCTGCTTGACTCCCTGCTCGATCGCCTCGAGGGCGGCGGTCATCTTCGGGATCATCCCCGAGTCGAGGGACGGCAGCAGCTCGCGCAGGGTCGACGGGCTGATGCGCGAAATCAGGCTCGAGGTGTCGGGCCAGTTCGCGTAGAGGCCGGGCACGTCGGTGAGCATGATGAGCTTCTCTGCCTTGAGCGCGGTCGCGACCGCCGAGGCGGCGAGGTCGGCGTTGACATTGAGCGGTTTGCCGGCCTCACCACTGATCTCCGCGGCGATTGAGCAGATGACGGGCACCCGTCCGGCGTCGAGGAGCTCGTGGAGGACGGTGGTGTTGACCTGGGCGATCTCGCCCACCCGGCCGAGGTCGATGATCTCTCCGTCCACCTCGGCGTGGGTCTTGTGCGCGAGCAGGAGGTCGGCGTCCTCACCGGAGAGGCCGATGGCGGCGTTGCCGTTCATGTTGATGCGGGACACGATCTCGCGGTTGACCTGGCCGGAGAGGACCATGCGGATCACCTCGGCGGCCTCTTCGCTCGTCACCCGCTGGCCGGCCTTGAACTGGGACTCGATGCCGAGGCGTTTCAGCATCGACGAGATCTGCGGTCCTCCCCCGTGGACGACGACGGGGCGGATCCCGGCGAAGCGGAGGAAGGCGATGTCGTCGGCGAAGGACTGCTGCAGTTCCGGGGAGACCATGGCGTTGCCGCCGTACTTGATGACGATCGTTGCGCCGGCGAACGTCTTGATCCAGGGCAGCGCCTCCGTCAGGGCCTCGGCCTTGACCTGGGCGGCGGCGAGCCGGGCGGCCGTGGACTTCGTGGACATGTCGTGTGGGTTGCTCATGTGGAGTAGGCGCTGTTCTCTTCGACGTAATCGTGGGTGAGGTCCGAGGTCCAGACCGTGGCGGAGGCATCGCCTGCGTGCAGGTCGATGACGACGTCGACCGTGCGCTCGAACGTGACGAGCTCCGGGTCGGCGTCGGGCCCGGAGGCCTTGCACACGCGCACACCGTTGATCGTGACGTCGATGTTCGCGGGATCGAATGCCGCCGAGGTGGTTCCCACCTGAGCGACGACGCGGCCCCAGTTCGGGTCCTCGCCGAAGATCGCGGCCTTGAACAGATTCGACCGGCCCACCGAGCGGGAGACCATGACGGCATCCTCCTCCGAGACCGCGCCCTGCGTGGTGATCGCGATGTCGTGGTGGGCGCCTTCGGCGTCGACGTGGAGCTGGTGCATGAGGTCGAGGCAGACGTCCTTGGCGACAGCGGCGAACTCATCGGCTTCCGGGGTGACCTCGGAGGCGCCGGAGCCCATGAGGATGACGGTGTCGTTCGTCGACATGCACCCGTCGGTGTCGAGGCGGTCGAAGCTCTGGCTCGTGGCGGCACGCAGAGCGGAGTCGAGGCCGGCGGCGTCGACCTGCGCGTCGGTGGTGATGACGACGAGCATGGTCGCCAAACCGGGGGCGAGCATGCCCGCGCCCTTGGCCATGCCGCCGACGGTGTAGCCGCCGGCGCCAGTGCGGACGGAAGTCTTCGCGACGGTGTCGGTGGTCATGATCGCCTCGGCGGCGTCGGCGCCACCTGTCTCATCGGCGGTGGCTGCTGCGACGAGGTCGCCCAAGTTGTCGATGATCCGGTCGCGGAAGTCCTGACCGCCGACGCCGATGAGCCCGGTCGAGCAGACGAGGATGTCCTCGGCGGCGACGGTTTGGTTCGACCTGTCGGTCCGGGCAGCGTCACCGGTCGTGTTGCCCGCCTGCGCCGTGTCGTTGAGGAGGGTCGCGGTGGTTTCGGCGGTCAGTGTTGTCGTCTCGTAGCCGAAGTCGCCGGTGTAGCAGTTGGCGCCGCCGGAGTTGAGGACAACGGCGCGGGCGCGGCCGTTGGCCGAGGCCTTCTCCGACCACAGGACGGGGTTGGCCTTGCACCGGTTGGAGGTGTAGACGGCGGCGACGGCATCGTCGGGGCCGGTGTTGACGACGAGCGCGAGGTCCTTTGTCCCGCTCGGCTTGAGGCCGGCGGTCAGTCCGGCGGCGGTGAAGCCCCGGGGTGCGGTCACGCTCATGGGGCGACTCCTTCGAGTGGCAGGGCGGTGGTCTCGTCGAGGCCGAGCGCCAGGTGGATGGACTGCAGGGCCTGCCCGGCGGTGCCGCGGACCAGATTGTCGAGTGCGACGACGACGAGGACCTTTTCCGCCCGTTCGTCGACAGCGAACTGGATCTGAGCGACGTTCGAGCCGGTGGTCGCCGAGGTGCGCGGCCACTGGCCGTCCGGCAGCACCCGGATGAACGGTTCGTCGCCGTAGGCCGCGGTGAAGGAATCGCGAAGGGCACCGAGGAGGGCCTCGGCATCGACGTCGCCGTTGGCGGTGCGTGGGGCCTTCTCGCCGAGGTCGGCGGTGAGCGTTGCGAGGATTCCGCGGACCATCGGCACGAGGGTGGGCGTGAAGGAGATCCGGGTCGGACCGTCGGCGGCGTCTGCGCCGAGGACGCCGTTGAGGTTCTGTTCGATCTCGGGCACGTGCCGGTGGGTCCCGCCCGTGCCGTACGGGGAGGCGTCGCCGAGGATCTCGGCCGCGGTCAGGTGCGTCTTGAGCGCCTTACCGGCTCCGGAGACTCCATTGGCGAGGACCGCGTTGAGCCCGGCCGGGGCGATAAGCCCTGCTTGGAGCAGGGGTGCCAGGCCCAGGGTCACGGCGGTGACGTTGCAACCGGGCACGGCGATGCGCTTGGTGTCCTTGAGGTTCTCGCGCTGTTTCGAGCCGTCGGCTGTCAGCAGTTCGGGCAGTCCGTAGGTCCAGGTGCCCTGGTGGG
>JAPSIC010000016.1 GCA_031179165.1 Brevibacterium sp. | reverse complement strand
AGGCGGATGCTCGGCTGGCGTGCCCCGTGCTCGGAATCTCGATGGGGGAGCTCGGCCGTGCGAGCCGGATCCTCGGTGCCGACTTCGGCGGCTGTGCCACCTTCGCCCAGTTCGGGCTGGCCTCGGCGCCCGGCCAGATCGACGCCAGGGAGCTGGCGAGCATCCTCGACAGTCTCTACGGCTGAGGCGGCCCGGATGGCTGAGGCGGCCTGGATGACTGAGGCGGCCTGGATGACTGAAGGGGCATGAATGGACGCGGCCACCTCGATCGATCGTGGTGGCCGCGTCCATTCATGCCGGGCTCAGTTCGTCGAGTCGACCGGTTCCTGCTCGGCCGGCCCCGCCCCGCCCTGTCCGCGACGGACACCGGCGAGGAGCATCTGCGACACGTCGAGGACCTCGATGCCGTCGGAGGCGTTGCCCTCGGCCTGCTCGGAGGTCAGCCCGTCGGAGAGCATGACGCGACAGAACGGGCAGCCGATCGCGATCTGCTCCGCGCCGGTGGCGACGGCCTCCTTGGTCCGGTTGATGTTGATGCGCGAGCCGATGGTCTCCTCCATCCACATGCGCGCACCGCCGGCGCCGCAGCAGAACGACCATTCCTTGGAGCGTTCCATCTCCCGGTACTCGACGCCCGGCAGGGAGCCGATGAGTTCGCGCGGGGGAGTGTAGATCCCGTTGTGACGCCCGAGGTAGCAGGGGTCGTGGTAGGTGACAGGGGTGGCGACCTCCTCGCCGGCCGCCGGCGCGACCGGAGTCAGGCGCTTGTCCCGCACCAGTCGGTTGAGCAGCTGGGTGTGGTGGACGACCTCGAAGTTCCCGCCCAGCTGCGGGTACTCATTGGCGATCGTGTTGAAGCAGTGCGCGCAGGTGACGACGATCTTGCGCGCCTTCATCTCGTTGAGCACCTCGACGTTGGCCTGGGCCAGCATCTGGAACAGGAACTCGTTGCCGGCGCGGCGAGCCGGGTCACCGGTGCATGACTCTCCGTCGCCGAGGACGGCGAAATCGACCTCCGCGATGTGGAGGAGCTCGGCCACGGCCTGAGTCGTCTTCACGGCGCGGTCTTCGAAGGCCCCGGCACAGCCGACCCAGAACAGGTACTCGGTCTCGCCCAGATCCTCGATGTCGGCACCGACCTGCTTGACCTCGAAGTCGAGGTTCTTCGCCCATTCCATCCGCTTGCGCTGCGACATTCCCCACGGGTTCTGCTTGTTCTCGAGGTTCTTGAACAGCCCGGAGAGCTCGCTCGGGAAGGCCGATTCGATGAGCACCTGGTAGCGGCGCATGTCGACGAAGTGATCGACGTGCTCGATGTCGACGGGGCACTGTTCGACGCAGGCGCCGCAGGTCGTGCACGCCCACAGGGCGTCGGGATCGATGACACCCAGTTCGGTCAGCTCCTCGACGTCCTGCGCTCCGACGAGCGGGCGCACGGCCTCGGTCTGGGCCGCCTCGGAGAGGGTGCCGAGAAGATCGAGGTTCTGGTGCGGATCGGAGATCGAGTTGTACTCGTCGAGGGCCTTGGCGTAGGCCTTCTTCTCCTTCTTGTCCGCGTCGGGGCCCGGCTCGGCAGGCGGCGAGGCCTCGGCCTGGGCCTGCTGGGCGGCCTGGATCCACGGTGCCTTCGCGTTGGCGTGGTTGCGCAGATTCATGATCATCAGCTTGGGGCTGAGCGGCTTCTCGGTGTTCCAGGCCGGGCACTGGCTCTGGCAGCGACCGCACTCGGTGCAGGTGCTGAAGTCGAGCAGGCCCTTCCAGGTGAAGTCCTCGACCTTGCCGGCGCCCATCGAGGCGTCCTCGTCCATGTCCTCCATGTTCTCGAAGTCGATCGGCTCGCCCTTCGAGGTCATGGGCTGGAGCGGCCCGAGGCTGGTCTTGCCGTCGGCATAGCGCTTGAACCAGATGTTGAAGAACGCGAGGAAGCGGTGCCAGGCCACCCCCATCGTCGGGGTGATGCCCACGGTGACCATCCACGCGTAGGAGATGAGCAGCTTGATGAGCGCGACGACGATGATGAAGGCTTCGAGGAACCCGGTCGAGGCGCCGGAGAGCAGTTCGCCGATCCAGAAGAAGAAGGGGAAGTGGAGGATCCCGTTGGTCAGCTCTCCCGTGCGCATCTGCAGGACGTACTCCGCCCCGCGCAGCAGGGCGATGCACGCGGCCACGCCGAGGATGGTGAACTCGACGTAGTACGCCTCCCAGAACGTCGAGCCGTAGAACCGCGAGTACCGGCCCTTCTGCTTGGGCTTGTTGAGCTGGCGGACGACGATCAGGTAGATGATGCCGAGCAGGCCGAAGAAGGCGAAGAACTCGGTCACCCACTCGTAGAGGAAGAAGTGCCCGATGAGCGGCAGCGTCGCGTAGGGGTTGAACAGCTGCATGGTGGCCTGGGCCAAGGTGAGCACCAGGACGCCGAAGGACACCATCGTCACCCAGTGCGCGATCGCGACGATCGGCAGCCGGGCCATCCGAGTGTGGCCGAGGAACTCGCGGAGGAGGGTCACCGTCCGGGTCCAGGGTTCGTCGGTGCGTTCACCGTCGATGGTCGGAGCACCCAGCTTGAAGTAGCGGACGAAGCGAATGATCCGATTGATGAAGAATGTCCAGCCGACGGCTGTTGCCGCCAGTCCGATCACCACAGCGAAGAGCTGCAGGGCAAACATGTTTTCCTCCGTCAGGATCGTGGGTGACGCCTCACCGGGAATGGGCTGCGTCGGGTTCACAGAATGCGGTCAGTTTACCCTCGGCGCGATCCTGATCACATGTCATGACTGAACGTTCGCTCAAATTTCCCGGCATTCCGGCGCTCGGCCGAACGCGGCGGGCCCCCGACCCGAATTAGGTCAGGGAGTTATGTCTATTTGCCGGCATTCCAGCCGACGCCTTCGACCATCTGCTTGCGGTACTTCTTCGGCAGTGCCTCGTCGCCGAAGTTGTTGCGCACCGTGGTCGCGGCGATGCGCTGGACGACGAGCTGCGCGACAGCCACACCGACTCCGGACACGATCGTCCAGGCCAGGGCCTCGGACATCGAGATCTCGTCGTCGACGGGATTGACCGGGGCCGGGCGTTTGGTCGACTTCTCCCATGCGAAGGTGAGCACCTTACGGGCCGCGAATGCCGCGACGATGGGCGCTCCGACGCCGATGACCTGCCAAGCGAGCTTTCCCATGCTCGTGTCCTCTCTGTTGCTGGTGTCCGCCGCGCCCGGTCCGGGCGCGTCCCTCCCCACAGTAGCGCAGGCCACCGCCGCGGCAACCGCGCACCTCGCGGGCAGCGGACACGGCGCGGGGATCGCCGCCTCCGACGCCCCGCCGGCGACTTCATCGGCTCGCCTCAGCCGAAAGTCAGGGCGGTTTTCATCCTTTCGAGGGATATGCAAGGCATATTGCTGCCGATAGGTTGGTCTCAAGCGGTCGGCGTGCCGCGCGGATAGATGGATGCAGAAGGCGAGGCCGGAATGGTCATCAGATGGAAGGCCCCATTGCTCACCGGCCTGTTCCTGCTCGGTGCCGTGTGCTTCCTGCTCGGTCTCCTCCCGGCGCTGGCCGGGCTCTTCTGGGTGCTGTGGGTGGCGGGGTGCGCCTCGTGCATCGTCGGCCTGATCCTGGCCGTGACCATACCGGCCCGCGATTCGGACCAGAGCGCCGTCGATCCACTCGGCTCCTGAGGGTCATCCGGCATGACTTGCTCGGCCGATGAGCGCCACCCCGGATGACTCGCTCGTTCGCTCAACATCCTCCGGCAGCCGAATCGCCCGTCCCCGGATGAACGAGTGCTCGGGGCCGGTGGCCGACCTCAGCCCCGGGTGATCACGTTCTGCAGCTGCTGCGTCAGCTCGTCGTCGTGGTTGATCGGGTTGCCGTCGAGACAGGTCAGCGCCACCGCTGTGCGCATCGAGGACACGAACCACGCCCCATCGGCGTCGACGACGTCGCCCAGCCGCAGGTCCGCGTACTCGGCATCGAGCCCGAGCGCCTCGGCGTGATCGAAGATCAGCCTCTGGGTCGTTCCCCACAGCAGCCCGGCCGCCGGGTCCGGGGTGAGGAGGCGGTCGCCGCGACGGATGATGAGGTTGGAGGTCGGCCCTTCGAGGACGACGCCGTCGTGGGAGACGAAGAGGGAGTCGTCGGCTCCTCGCTCGGCCGCGTATCGCCCGGCGGCCTGGTTGATCGCGTAGGAGATGGTCTTCGCGCCGATGAGCAGCCAGGGGGCCTTGCTGCCCAGGTAGGCGTCGTAGCCGCGGTCGAGGCTGACCGCGGTGACGCCCTCCTGCCGGGCGCGCAGGACCGAATCACCGACCGGGACGCTGAACGCCCATCCCCGCGGGGCATCGAGGCCCCGGGAGTAGGTGTAGCGGATTCCGAACTCGGTGCTCCCCGGACGCGCGGCGCGCACCTCGGCGATGACGGCGTCGAGGGCGCGGTCCCACAGCTCAGGGTCCGGATCGGGAAGATCGAGCGCGGCGGCCGAGCTGCGGAAGCGCGCGAAGTGGCGTTCCCGGGACACGACCACGACCTCGTCGGACGACTCGTCGACGCGGACGAGCACGGTTTCGAAGATCCCGTCCCCGCGATGAGCGGAGAGGTCGTCGACGGGCAGCTGCGGCGCGCGGAGATCCGCTGGTTCGACTGTGGACGTGCTGGGATCGATGAGGACAAGAGCGTCGGTCATGGGGACAGTCTATGTGGCGGCAGTCCGGGCAGCTCAGGCGCCCGCCGGTTCATCGGGGCTGATGCCGCGGGTGGCGATCGGCAGCCATGCGTTGTCGAAACGGCCGAGGAGCCAGGTCGCCAGCAGCGGTGCCGTGCCGCCGAACCCGGCCATCAGGCCGAGGCGCTCCGGCTCAGGCGCCGCTGAACCCGAACATCAGGCCGAGGGCGTAGGTGATGGCCGCCGCCCCGTAGCCGACCGCGAGCTGCCGCAGTGCGCGTGGTCCCGGGGCGGTGCCCGAGAGCAGGCCGACGGTGCTGCCGGTGAAGAGGAGGGCGATGCCCACGAGACCGGCCGACAGCAGGACCGCGGGGATGCCGGACATGCCGAAGATGTAGGGCAGGATCGGGATCAGGGCGCCGGAGGAGAAGAAGCAGAAGCTCGAGAGCGCCGCACCGAGGCCGGTGCCGAGCTCGTCGCGATCGACTCCGACGTCGAGGACGGGAAGGTGGGGGGCGTGCTGGCTCTTGGCCGCGGCGATGATGCGGTGAGCATGCGCCGCCGCCTCGGTGGGATCCTCCCCGCGGGCTCGGAAGACGAGGGCGAGTTCATTGGCGTCGATGTTGAGGTCGGCCAGGGCATGGCGCGACTCGGGATCCGGTGTCGAGGCGTCGAGGAGCTCGCGCTGCGACCGCACCGAGATGTACTCCCCGGCTCCCATCGACAGCGCGCCGGCCAGGAGTCCGGAGATGCCGGTGAGCAGGATGACCGTGTTCGAGACCCCGGCGGCGCCGACGCCGAGGACGAGCGCGAGGTTCGACACGAGTCCGTCGTTGGCACCGAAGACGGCGGCGCGGAAGTTGCCCGACAGGCGGGCCCGGGAGCGGGCGGCCAGGGCCCGGACCACCTCGGCGTGGATCCTCTCGTCGGCGGCCATCTCCGCGGACGCGGCATCGTCGTCCTGGTACGGAGAGCTCGTCTCCGACTGCTGCGCCAGGGCGAGGATGAAGACGGATCCGAAGAGGCGACCGAGGAATGCGAGACCAAGGGTGACCAGATCGGGTGTGCGCCTCTTCTGCGCATGCTCGCCGAGGAGGTCGATCCAATGCTGCTGGTGCCGGGCCTCGGCGGTAGCGAGTTCGAGGAGGATCTGGCGATCCTCGCCGGTGCGGCGCTCGGCGAGGTCCCGGTAGACGCGTTCCTCGAGACGCTCGTTGGCGAGATAACGCTGCCACCGTCGGATGGTCCGGCGGTCGGGTCCGTGCCGATCTCCGGAGATCGACGAGGCCCCCGAGGCGCCTTCGAGGGCATCTGCGGTGCCCTCGATGCGAGCATCTTCGAGTCGGTCGCGGGCGGCGGGGCCGGAGGGGTCGTGGGGATCGTTCGATCGGTTCTTCGTCACTGACAGAAGACTACTGAAGATCACTTCTCAGTTCAACAGTTGCGCAAACGCGTAACTGTCATTCGTTACCGTTTCGTTACCAAGGGGGTGATGGAATGCGTTAGGTTAAGACACATTGTGAGTTGTGTCACCGTTCGGTAACAGAAGTATGTGATTCGTTATATGCGATGAAACATGACCGGGCGACAGGACTTCGCTTCCCCTTTGAGCACAGTGCGAGACGCCGGTCAGGCAACAGCCCAGAGCTGCTGCCCGACGCGGTGCCCTCGGCCTGCGTTCGAAGGCGCAGCGGATCGATCGAGGTCGATCATCCGCTGTCCGGACTGCGGAGCCGTGTGGCGCACGAGTGGGAAAGGAATCATATGAAGTTGCGCACCAAGGCGTGGCTGGCGGTCACCGCCTCGGCCGGGCTGGTCCTCAGCGGAGTCTCCCCGGCGACGGCCGCAGGTACGGCCGGCCCGACCGAGCACACCGACATGGGTGTCACCGGCGGCGATGTGATGAAGCATCTGCAGGAGCTCTCCGACATCTCGAACAAGCACGCCGACCACGGCTTCCGTTCGTTGGGTTCCCCCGGCTACGAGGAGGCCGTCGAGTACGTCGAGCAGACGCTCGAGGCCACCGGCGCCTTCGACGTCGAGCGCCAGGCGTTCGAGGTCGAGGACCAGACCTTCGGCGAGGTGGCCGTGAGCGTCGACGGGGAGAGCCTCGAGGTCAACCCGGCCAGCTACACCGAGGGCACCGAAGAGCCCCTGGCCGATCTGCCGCTGGTCCTGCCCGTCGACGACGACTACTCGGATCTCGCCGGCGGCCAGCTCGGCTGCGAGGCCAGCGACTTCGACGACAGCGCCCAGGGTGCCGTGGTGCTCGTGACCCGAGGGGAGTGTGCCTTCGGCCAGAAGGCCCAGGCCGCCACCGACGCGGGTGCGGCCGCCGTCATCATCTACAACAACGACACCACCGCCCCCGATGAGAACCTCAGCGCCACCCTCGGCGAGAGGATCGAGAACGGCGCACCGACGGTCACCGTCAGCTACAACGCCGGGCAGGACCTGTCCGATGCCGTGGAGCAGGCCCCGGAGGGCGAGGCTCCGCTGACCGACTTCACTCTGGAGACCGAATTCGTCACCACGACGACGTGGAACGTCATCGCCGAGACCAAGGCCGGCGACCATGACAACGTCCAGATGTTCGGCGCTCACCTCGACGGTGTGCCCGAGGGCCCGGGGGTCAATGACAACGCCTCGGGCTCCGCGGCTCTGCTCGCCGGCGCCGAGGCGCTCGCCGAACAGCCGACAGAGGTCGACAACGCCGTCCGCTTCGGCTGGTGGGGCGCCGAGGAGGTCGGACTCGTGGGGTCGACCGAGTACGTGGCCGGTCTCAGCGAGGCCGAGGTGTCGAAGATCAAGGCCTACCTCAACTTCGACATGATCGGCTCCGACAACTACGTCGTCGGCACCCTCGACTCCGACGGCAGCGATGTCCCGATCCCCGGCGACGTCGAGGTGCCCGAAGGCTCGGCCGAGCTGGAGAAGATCTACACCGACTACTTCGACGGCATCGACCAGAAGCACGTCGGGACGGACTTCTCCGGACGTTCGGACTACAAGGCGTTCATGGACGCGGGCATTCCCGCCAGCGGTCTGTTCTCCGGTGCCGACGGCATCAAGACCGAGCAGGAAGCCGAATGGTTCGGCGGAACGGTCGGCCAGCCGCACGACACGAACTACCACAAGCCGACGGACACGATCGAGAACGTCAGCAGGGAATCGGTCGACATCTTCGCCCCGGCCATCGCCTACTCGGTGCACGCCCTGGCCTATGAGCTGAGCGAGGTGCCGACGGACCCGCCGACCGATGATCCGACCGACGATCCGACAGATGACCCCACGGATGACCCGACCGACAAGCCGACCGACGACCCGGGTGAGGACCCTGCCGAGCGGACCCTGAGCATCGAGCCGAAGACCATCGACGTCGACGACTTCGTCTCGGACAAGGGCGTGCAGGTGACCGCCACCGGCTGCGTTCCGGGCACCACGGCCACCATGACGGTGAAGGCGAAGAGCGGGGCGATCAAGAAGTTCGAGCAGACCGCCGAGGCGGACTCCGAGGGCGTGGCCCGGTTCAGCGTCCGGGGACTCGACAAGGCCGAGGCCGAGACCTACATCGGCAGCTACGACGTCAAGGTCAAGTGCAAGGGAGGCGGTGCGCTCAAGGGCTCGTTCGAGGTCGTCGCCGACGACGGTGAGAACCCGAATGCCGGAGGCACCCTGCCGCGGACCGGTGACGAGGCCCTGCCGCTGGTGATCTCGGCCGGAGCGCTCATCGCCCTCGGTGTGATCATGACCATGGGAGCACGTCGCCGCAGGGGATGACCGGACCATGGTGAGCCGGGCATGATCGGCTCGGCCGGCTCACCCCGGTGAGATGGGCGGGCCGGTGGACTTCTCTGAAGTCCACCGGCCCGCCTTTCGCATCGCTGCCGCCTCTGCGCCGTCTTC
This sequence comes from Brevibacterium sp., assembly GCA_031179165.1. GTDB lineage: Bacteria > Actinomycetota > Actinomycetes > Actinomycetales > Brevibacteriaceae > Brevibacterium. The sequence continues at coordinate 26,140 of JAPSIC010000016.1, read as the reverse complement.
GCGGCAGCGACTTCTCCAGCAGATCGTCCTGCCGGTGTGAGACCGCTGCTCTCAGCTCGTGGTGACTCAGCGCTCGGACAAGTTGACCGGGCAGAATGGTCTCCCGTGACTCCCAAACGATTCTTCAATCTCTTCGCCGTGGCCGAAGCCATCACCTGGGCGATGCTCATCGGCGGAATGATCCTCAAATACGGGACCAAGACCACGGAACTCGGAGTGAGGATCGGCGGCGGCGTCCACGGATTCGTCTTCCTCTGCTTCGTCGGCACCGTGATCCTCGTCGGTGTGTCCCAGAAGTGGCACGCGGGACGGATCGGTATGGGGCTGGTCTCGGCGGTGATCCCGTTCGCCACGGTTCCCTTCGAGATCGTCACCGCGCGTGCCGGAGCCCTCGACGGATCCTGGGGCCTTGGTCCCGGCGGCCGCGCACCGCGCAATCCGCTCGAGAAGCTGTGCGCCTGGGCGATCCGCTCCCCGTGGCTCGCGGCCGGCATCGGGCTGCTCGTCGTCATCGTCGTCTTCACCGGCCTGCTGATCGTCGGTCCTCCCGGGAGCTGAGGCAGCGCCTCGGCGATCCTTGCCGGATGCTCAGCCGACACCTCGGCGACCTGGGCAGTTGTGGGCCGCTCGCCTAGGATGAACACAACGGCTGATGGCATATCGGCCGCACCCTCGAGCGATGGAAGGCCCACTGATGGACTTCATTCTGGGCGCCGGCGGCATCGGCGCCATTGTCATAATCGTCCTGATCGCACTGTTCGTCATGCTGCGGTCCTACAGAATCGCCTCCCCCTCCGAAGCCCTCATCATCACCGGGCGGAACATGTCGGGAGCCAGCGGCAGCGGCCGCATCGTCATCGGCGGCCGCGCGGTCGTCTACCCGATCGTGCAGAAGGCATTCATCCTCTCCCTGTCGTCCCGGCAGATCTCCGTCGAGATCGACGGCATCTCCATCAACGGCATCCCCCTGCGGCTGCGCGGCGTCGCCCAGGTCAAGGTCGGCGGCACCGAGGACGACGTCCGGAAGGCCGCCCAGCGCTTCCTCGATCAGCAGGACCAGATCGACCACTACAGTAAGGAGATCCTCTCCGGCACCCTGCGCGCCGTGGTCGGCACCCTGACCGTCGAGCAGATCATCCAGGACCGCGCCTCGTTCGCGGCTCAGGTGCAGGAGGAATCCGCGCACTCGATGAACAACCAGGGCCTGGTCATCGACACGTTCCAGATCTCCGCGGTCGAGGACGAGGGCAGCTACCTGCGCGACTGGGGTCGTCCCCAGGCCGCAGAGGTCGCGAAGAACGCCGCCATCGCCGAGGCGAACGCCTCCCGCGCCGCCGCCGTCGAAGAGGCTCTGCAGACCGAGGAGACCCAGAAGCAGCAGGCTCTGACCGATCAGGCCATCGCCGAACAGCAGCAGCAGCTCGCGCTGCGCCGGGCGGCACTGAAGGAGGAGGCCGACCAGCGGCAGGCGAGTGCCGACAACGCCGGGCCCCTGGCCGCGGCGGCCGAGAAGCAGAAGCTGCTCGAACGCGACCGGGTGGTCGCGAAGGAGGCCGCGGAGCTGCGGACCGAGCAGCTCGATGCCGAGGTCAGGCGTCCCGCGGATGCCGAGAAGTACCGCCAGCAGGCGGAGGCGGATGCTCGGGCCTACGAGATCGAGGCGCAGGGGCGCGCCGAGGCGGCCGCCGAGCTGCACCGGCGATCGAAGGAAGCCGAGGCGATCCGGCTCGAGGGTGAGGCACAGGCCGACGCGATCAGGGCCCGGGGCGAAGCGGAGGCCGAGGCCCTGCAGGCTCAGGCCGAGGCCTACAAGAAGTTCAACGACGCCGCCGTCCTGTCGAAGGTCCTCGAGGTCCTGCCGACCATCGCCGGCGAGCTCGTCGCCCCCTACGCCAACATCAAGGACCTCTCGATCGTGTCGACCGATGGCGAGTCGAAGCTCGCGAACTCGGTGTCGAACAATCTGGCCCAGGTCCTCGAGGTCGTTCGCGGGACCACCGGCATCGACCTGTCCGATCTCGTCGGCAAGGCGGCGAACCAGGGCGGAGCGAAGACCACGAGTGGCCGCGACAGGGGAGACTCCGGCTCCGACGAATCGGGAGACCCCGGGGGCTCCGGCGGGCCCGGAGGCTCGGGCGGCTTCGGGGGCTCCGGCGGCTTCGGGAACTCCGGCGGACCGTCGACCAGCGGTGGCGAGATCGTCAGGGGCGATGACGCCGGCGCACCCGACGCCGGAGCACAGGGCTCCTCGCGCCGCAGACCGCAGGGCCCGACGTTCGATCCGCAGGACTTCTTCGATCCGAACGGGGATCTCGACCTCCACCACATCGGGGACGAGGTGAAGAAGGCCACCGGAATCGACGTCCAGGCCTACATCGCCGAGGCGCTCCGCCGTCGCGAGGACCGGGACGACCCCGATGATCGCCAGGACCCGGACGGTTCCGCAGGCGGTGGCCCGGGCCGGAAGTGAATCCGCCCGCCCTATATAAAAACATGCGTATATGTTAATATATTGGGCGGAGGAGATTCCATGGCACACGACCATTCCCACGCCACCGGCTCACGCCGCAGGTTGGCCGCCGTCTTCGTCATCGTCGCGGCGATCTTCGTCTTCCAGGTCATCGGTTCGATCTGGACGGGAAGCCTGGCCCTGCTGGTCGACACCGGTCACAACTCGGTCGACCTCATCGGCATCGGCATCGCCCTGTTCGCCGCCACCCTCGTGCAGAAGCCGCCCCGGGGGCAGAAGACCTGGGGGTTCCGCCGCGCGGAAGTGCTCGCCGCCGGCGCTCAGGCGACTCTGCTGCTGGGGCTGGGCGTCTACAGCCTGTTCGAGGGCATCCGACGATTCCTCGTCCCTCCCGAGGTGCCGGGACCTGGGCTGATGATCTTCGGAGCGGTCGGCCTCGTCGGCAACATCGTGTCGATCGGCCTGCTCGCCTCGTCGAAGGAGGACTCACTCAACCTCAAAGCGGCGTTCCTCGAGGTCATCGCCGATGCCCTCGGGTCGGTCGCCGTGGTGCTGGCGGCGCTGTCGATCTGGCTCTTCGACTGGAACCGCGCCGACGCGGTCGCCGCGCTGTTCATCGCCGCCCTGATCGTGCCCCGGGCCTTCGCCATCATCAGGGAGACCGGATCGATCCTGCTCGAGGTCGCTCCCCGGGAACTCGACCTCGTCAGCGTCCGAGCGCACATCGAAGGCGTCGACCACGTGCAGGAGGTCCATGACCTGCACGTGACGAGGATCGACTCCAACCTCCCCGTTCTCACGGCCCACGTCGTCCTCGCCGACGAGTGCTTCTACGACGGTCACGCGCCGAGGATCCTGGGCTCGCTGCAGGAGTGCCTGGCGGAGCACTTCGAGATCGCGATCGAGCACTCGACGTTCCAGTTCGACCGCGCGAGCGACGCCGCCCAGGAGTCGCACACCCACAGTTGAGTGGGGGCGACTCGGACGGGCAGAGACCTGACAGCGGGAGGATCAGGCCTGCGCGTGGATGGATTCGAGCTGAGCCACGATCGCCTCCGTCAACTCGATCGTGTTGGAATCCCCGCCGAGGTCGCGGGGCAGGATGCGGGCGCCTGTGACGTTTTCAATGGCCCGACGGATTCGGTCGGCTTGTTCGCCCAGCCCGAGGTGATCGAGCATCAGTGCGGCTGATGAGATCGCGCCGATCGGGTTCGAGATTCCCTGACCGGCGATATCCGGAGCAGAGCCGTGCACGGGTTCGAACAGCGAGGGGAAGCGCCTCTCTGGGTTGAGGTTCGCGCGCCCGAAGATCGAGGTCGAAATGGTCTGGTTCGAAGCCGCTGCGTCTGACCATTTCGTCCTCGATCGGTGCGGAACGGCGAGGAGGGCGGGAGTGCGGAACGCCAAGGCCGGCGGGGTGGGGACCGCCGGCGAGGTGCGTGCCTGTGCCGCGTCAGCGTTCGGGCCGGATCTCCACGGTGTCCGTCCGAAACCTCTCGAGCCTGTCCGGGTCGATGAAGACGCCGAATCCGATGCCGGTGGGCACGTCGACCACTCCGTCGTGCATGACGATCTCCTCGGTGATGTCCTCGTGGAAGAAGCGACTCGATCCCGAGATGTCGCCGGGCAGGGAGAAGCCGGGCAGGGACGCCATGGCGGCGTTCGCCGCCCGGGCCAGGCCGGTCTCGACCATTCCGCCGTGCCAGACGGCGACCCCATGGGCGGCGGCCAGGTCATGGATCTTCTTCGCCTCGAGGTAGCCGCCCACCCGGCCCGGTTTGATGTTGATGACGGCAGCCGCGCCCAGGGAGATCGCGTCGGCGGCCGCTTCCGCGGACACGATCGACTCGTCGAGGCACATCGGGGTCTCCATCAGCTTCGCGAGTTCGCTGTGCTGGCGGATGTCGGCTTCGCCCAGGGGCTGCTCGATGAGGAGGAGGCCGTAGTCGTCGAGGCGTCTCAGGTGCGAGGCGTCGACAAGGGTGTAGGCGGCGTTCGCATCCACCTGGAACCCGAAGTCATCCCCGAAGGCCTTGCGCACGGCGGCCACCTCGGCGATGTCCTTGCCCGGCTTGATCTTGAGCTTGATCCGCGCGTAGCCCTCGTCGAGATAGCCGCCGATGACCCTGACCGTCTCCTCGACGGAGTCCTGGATGCCCACCGACACGCCCGAGGGGACTGTGTCGACGACCCCGCCGAGGTATTCCTTGAATGACTGTCCATGCAGCTTGAGCTGGGCTTCGAGGACGGCCATCTCCAGCGCCGACTTCGCCATCGGATGCCCGACCACATGCCGCAGATGCCAGGACACGGTCTCGGCCGTGAGGTCCTCGACGTCGAAGAGGATCGGAGCCAGCCATCTGCGGGTGACGTCGATTCCGGACGCCACGTACTCGGGGGAGTAGAGCGGGGAGACCATCGCCACGGATTCGCCCCAACCGGCGATCTCACCGTCGGGGGTCTCGAATCGTGCCTCGACGAGGTAGCAGTCCTTCTCCGTCTCTCGCATGAACGAGGTCTCGAAGGGGGTGACCAGGGGAATCGACACCTGATGCAGGGTGAGTGACTTCAGCTTCATACGACAGGTCCTTCTTCGGGTTGAGCGACGGTGCTTGAGCCCAGCCTATTACCCCGCCCGGGGTGCAGGGTGACGAGGGTCGCCCGCGTCCGCCCTCGGGACGCGGCGCCGGCGAGCCGTCTGGGCCCCGCGGAGGGGCAGGCGGCGCGGACCGTGAACGCGATGTCGTTGGTACTGTGGGGAAAAGGGTCCGTGCCACCGAAGGGACATTCGTGAACGACTATCTGCGCACGCTCAAAGCCCGTAAGAAGTCGTGGTTCGGGCTCAAGCTGCCGGTCAAGGCCGCGCTCGCCCAACCGTTCCTCCACCCCGTCCTGCGCGCGGTCGCGCCCCGGGTCAGAGGCATCAAGATCGGCAGGCTCCCCGCCCCGATCGGACTCACCGAGGTCCGCGGCCGGGCCGGGAACGCCGACTTCCACCTCGTCGATCCCTTCCGCTGCGAGATCGCCAAGGAGGTCTACTGGGGCAAGGGCCGGCGCACCGAGGAGGAGGACGCGTTCGCGCTCGAGCTCATGGTCGACCTCAGCCGCGACGCCGAGGTGTTCGTCGACATCGGCGCCTACACCGGCGTATTCACCATGGCCGTCCTCGCCAACAACCTCGCCGCCGTCGCGCATTCGTTCGAGATCATCCCCGCCGTGGTGGAGGGTCTGGAGAAGAACGTCGCCCGCAACGGTCTCGGCGACCGGGTCACCGTCCACCCGACCGGGGTCGGCAAGCCGGGCACCAGGATGCAGGTGCCGACGGGGGACGGAGGATCGGCGCTGCCGTCCTTCTACTCGGCGGGCATGGACTTCGGATCCGGCGCCGAGGTGCGCTTCACCTCACTCGACGAACTGCTTCCCGACCTGCCGGAGGGGCGCCCGCGGGTGACCGTGAAGATCGACGTCGAGGGGGCCGAGAACGATGTCCTCGACCACGGCCTGGAGTTCCTCGACACCCTGCGCCCCGACATCCTCTGCGAAGTCCTGGCCGATCGCGCCCGTCCGCTCGAGCTGATGGGTGTCCTCAACCGTTTCGGCTACCACTGCTTCCTGGTCGGACGCGACCGGCTGCACGCCCGTGACCGGATCGTCCCCGACCCGGAGCTGCGCGATTGGCTGTTCACGACGAAGAGCCCCGACGAGCTCCGCGCCGCCGGCTACCCCGTCGACTGAGCCCCAGGTTCCCAGGGAGGCGATGATTTCCAGGGAGGCGATGATCGATTTCAGAGCCGGATCTCGACCATTCCGTCCCTGAGAATCTCAGCGCCCAGGGTCCGCCCCCGCCCCTGCCCGCACCCGGGCAGTCTCAGGCCCGCAGCTGGTCGGCGATGAGGGCGGCCAGCAGCGCGGTGCGCGGTGCGATCTCGTCGATGACGGCGTGCTCGTGCTCGGCGTGGGCACCGTCGCCGACGGCGCCCAGGCCGTCCAGGGTGGCGATCCCGTCGCCGGCGGTGAAGTTGCCGTCCGAGGCACCGCCGACGGCGACTCCCGTGGGTGCTGCGATTCCGAGATCGGCGGCCAGCGCCTGCGCACGATCGAAGAGGTGCGCCGAGCGCTCCCTCTCGAACGGGGGCCGGTTGATCCCGCCGAGCACCTCGATGCGCGAACCCGGCAGCTGCGGCTGCAGGGCCAGCTCCCGCATCGCAGTGTCGACGCGTTCGAGCTCCGCCGCGGTCCGGGCGCGCACATCGATGTCGACGCGCGCCTCGGCGGGGACCGTGTTCGTCGTCGTCCCGGCGCTGATCACGGTCGGCACCACGGTGGTGCCGGCGACAGCGTCGGCGAGGTCGGCGATCAGGGGCAGGTGCAGGGCCAGGGCCATGCCCGCGTTGATCCCCTTCTCCGGCTCCAGCCCGGCGTGGGAGGCCCTGCCGCGGAAGACGAGCGTGTACATCGACGTGCCCTTGCGCTCGAGCTTGAGGGCACCGGCGGCGCTGGCCTCGAGCACGTACACGGCCTTCGCCTCGGCCGCCTCGGCGCGGATGAGGTCCGAGGAGGTCACGGACCCGATCTCCTCATCACCGGTGACGAGGATCGACAGGCCCTCGAGGGCGCCCTCGCCGAGGCGCTCGCGCAGGATCGCGGTCGCGTGCACGCTCATGATCGCGCCGGTGAGCATGTCGAAGCTGCCCGGCCCCCGCACGATGCCGTCGGCGGTGGAGAACGGGATCCGGTCGAGGGTGCCGTGCGGCCAGACGGTGTCCTGGTGGTTGACGAGGACGACCCGGGCCGGGCCCTCACCGAAGTGGAGCCGGACATGGGTCGTGCCCTCCACCGTGATGAGCTCCGCCTGCGCGCCGAGGCGCTCGCGGAGCAGGGCCGCGAAGTCCGCGGCGCCGCGGGCCACGGCCTCCTTGTCATGGGATGGAGTCTCGACGGAGATGACGCGCTCGAGGTCGGCGAGCATCTGGGGGAGACGAGCGGCTGCCGCAGCGACGAGGTCGGCGGTCGCGAGGTCTGGGATCAGTGAGGTCGACATGATGGAATCCTATCGCTCAGGGCCACCGGTCTGTGGTTTGCTTGGACCATGGGTGAAGCAGTGAACTCGAAGCGGTACACGCCGGAGGAACGCACACAGTACCGTGAGAAGCTGGCGGAGAATCTCGAGCTCTTCGACACGTATCTGCGCCACGCGGAGTTCAAGTCCGCGGGCACGATCGGGCTCGAGCTCGAGCTCAACCTCATCGACGCGGACAATCAGCCCAGCCTGGGCAACACCGAGGTGCTCGCGCACCTCGACGACGAATACCAGACGGAGATCGGGGCGTTCAACCTCGAACTCAACCATCCGGTCCTCCAGGTCGCCGGCCAGGGCCTGAAGACCCTGGAGAGGGGAGTCGCCGAGCGGCTGCAGCGGGCGCAGGCGGCCGCCGAGGCGGAGGGGCTCAAGATCGCCGCGATCGGCACCCTGCCCACCCTGACCACCGAGTTCCTCACCTCCGAGCGGTGGATGACCGAGGAGAACCGCTATGCGGCGCTGAGCAACTCGGTCATCGACGCCCGCGGCGAATACGTCCAGATCGAACTCGACGGGGACGAGACCTACCGGCAGGAGTTCTCCGACATCGCCCCGGAATCCTCCTGCACCTCGATGCAGCTGCACCTGCAGGTCCCTCCCAACAGATTCGCCGAGGCCTGGAACGCCTCGCAGGCGATCGCCTCCGCCCAGGTCGCGATGAGCGCGAACTCGCCGCTGTTCCTCGGCCGTCGGCTGTGGCACGAATCCCGGATCCCGGTCTTCACCCAGGCCATCGACACCCGGACCCCCGAGCTGGTCAATCAGGGTGTGAGGCCCCGGGTGTGGTTCGGCGAGCGGTGGATCACCTCCGTGTTCGACCTGTTCGAGGAGAACGTGCGGTACTTCCCGCCGCTGCTGCCCGAGACCAAGGACTTCGTCGAGTTCAGCGAGGCCGACGCGCCCAAGCTGTTCGAGCTCGTGCTGCACAACGGGACCGTGTGGCGGTGGAACCGGCCGATCTACAACTCCAGCGACAGCGGCGCCCACATCCGGGTGGAGAACCGTCTGCTCCCGGCCGGGCCGACCCCCGTCGACATGGTCGCCGATGCCGCGTTCTACTACGGGCTCGCGGAGTTCCTCGTCGGGGAGAACCGCCCCGTGTGGTCGCGGATGTCCTTCGCCGAGGCGGAGGAGAACTTCTTCGCCACCGCCAAGGACGGGATCCTGGCCCGGGTGAAGTGGCCGAAGATCGGCTACATCGACGTCGCCGACCTCGTCATCGACGTCCTCATCCCGCAGGCCCGGCGGGGCCTGAACCGGCTCGGCATCGACAAGGACCTCATCGAGGAGTACCTGTCGATCATCGACGGCCGGGCCAAGGGCCGGGCCAACGGAGCGACCTGGCAACTGCGGATGCTCGACCTGCTGGCCCCCGGCAGCGCCCCCGACTCCCCGGAGCGCCGCGAGGGACTGAAGCGGATGATGGACAGGTACCTGGAGAACCAGGCCGCGGGCCGACCCGTCCACACCTGGGACGTCAGGGCCTGAGGGCTCAGCCCTCGCCGGGCCGGAGGCCGAGCGCTCAACCCTCGCCGGTTCGGCGCTGGGACCTCAGCCCTCGCCGGTGAGGTGGTCGCAGTCCCCCCGCGTCCAGGCGGCGTGCCGAGTCGCGGAGGCGTTGACCTTCTGCCGGGCGTCGCCGGCGAGGAAGGGGACGAAGTTGGAGTAGAGCCGGTCGAAGTCATAGCGCGAGACATGAGCGGCGATCCTCTCCGCCACCGCTCCCGAGAGGGGGATCCGGTTCGGGTAGGAGCGCATGAACGACACCGTCTCCCGGTCCGGGTTGACGAGCATCGTGTCCCCCGCCAGGAGCACTCCTGCCCCGTCGGCTCCCGTCCAGTGGACGACACTGCTGCCGGGGAAGTGCCCGCCTGGCTGTGAGGCTCGTATCCCCGGCACGGGTTCGATCGTGCCCGACCACTCGAGGACCAGTTCGGGGCGGTGTCCCAGCCACCCGGCGTCGGCCGCGGAGACGAACACGTCGACGCCGTCGAGCGCCTGCGACCAGAGGGACTGGACTCCGAACATGTGCGGATGGGTGGGGATGATGGCGCGCATCGGCCCGAGCGCGCGGACCGCGGCGACCGCCTCGGCGGTGATCGCGGCGGGAACATCGACCATGACGGTGCCGGCCTCGGTGACGACGATCTTCGCCTGCTGGCCGATGCCGACCCCGCCGACGACGTCGATGCCCCACAGTCCCGGCTCCCGTTCGACGAGCTCGAGGCGACCCGAGAAGTCCTCCCACCGCACCCACTTCTGATGTCGGTCCGCGGCCTGATACTGACGCTCGTCGGCGCAGATCGGGCAGACCTCCGGCAGATCATCAGCGTCGCGCTCGACGCCGCAGACCGCGCACTGGACGATCGGGGCCCCAGCCCCACCACCCGCGCCGGGGCGAGACTCGTCGGCAGAATGCTCGCTCATGAGAGCCGCTCGACCTCGATGAAGACCACCGGCGCGTCGCCGCCGGGGTTGGACACCTCGTGCTCGCTCCCCGCCGGGCGGGTGTAGCTGACTCCCGCCTCGAGCTCGGCGGTGATCTCGGTGCCGTCGGCGTTGCGCACCAGCATCGAATCGGTGACCAGGGGCACGACGACATATTCGTGGTCGTGGCGGTGCATGGGAATGACCCCGCCGGGCTCGATCGTCCATTTCGTCACCCGGAACACCCCGTTGTCGAGCTGGACCTCCGCCGTGGACCCCGGATCGCCTGCATTCACTCTTCGGATCTCCTTCGATGCTGCGCCTGTGCATTCCCACCATAGCCGTCGGTGGAGGGCCCGGGACATAGCATGGACATCATGCGGTATCCACTGAAAGACATCGCCGACGTCGAGGACGACATCCGCGAGCACATCCTGGCCGTGTCCGAGAAGTCGGGGTTCGTCCCCAACGTGTTCCTCTCCCTGGCTCGCCGACCGGCCGAGTTCCGCGCCTTCTTCGCCTACTACGAGGCGCTGATGGAGAAGGAGACCGGGACACTGACGACGGCCGACCGGGAGATGATCGTCACCGCCACCTCGGCGGTCAACAACTGCCTCTACTGCGTCGTCGCCCATGGTGCCCTGCTGCGCATCTACGAGAGGAATCCCGTGATCGCCGATCAGGTGGCGATCAACCACCGGCAGGCCGAGATCCCGCCGCGGCAGAAGGCGATGCTCGACTTCGCGCTGAAGGTCTGCGAGCAGCCGTGGGCCCTCGACGACGACGACTTCGCGACGCTGGCCGAGCACGGCTTCGACGATGAGGACGCCTGGGACATCGGGGCGATCACCGGCTTCTTCGGTCTCTCGAATCGGCTGGCGCACCTCGGCGGAATCATGCCCAATCCCGAGTTCTACCTGATGGGACGGCTCCCACGGGAGAAGAAGGAGTGAGAGCCAGTATGCGCCCCTCGGCCTCGTGTGGCACAGTGACAGCATGCACACTTCCGATGCCTCTCGGCGGGGTTCCCGCGTCTCCTCCCGTGCCGGACTCGTCGAACCGTTTGCGGCGATGAACATTGTGGCCCGCGTGCAGCAGATGCGCAGCCAGGGCCACGACACGATCGCGATGTGCTTGGGCGAGCCGACCCAGGGCGCGCCCGCACCCGTGCGCAGACGCGCCGCCGAGATCCTCTCCGACGGGACCGACCTCGGCTACTCGGCGATCTTCGGCATCCCGGAACTGCGCGCGGCCATCGCCGCCCACTACCGCGACTGGTACGACGTGGACATCCCCGCCGAGCGCGTCGCCATCACCACCGGGTCCTCCGGCGCATTCCAGATCGCGTTCCTCACCTGCTTCGATGCCGGGGACCGGGTGGCGCTCGCCCGCCCGGGCTACGGGGCGTACAAGAACATCCTGACCGCTCTCGACTGCGAGGTCGTCGAGCTCGACTGCGGCTCCGAGTCGGGCTTCCAGCCCACCGTCGAACTCCTCGAGCAGGCGCATGCCCACGCCCCGCTGAAGGGCCTGATGCTCGCATCTCCCGCGAACCCGACGGGGACGATGATCACCGGCGATCACCTCGGCGAGCTCATCGACTGGTGCCACGAGCACGATGTGCAGGTGATCTCCGACGAGATCTACCACGGCATCAGCTACATCGGCACCCGCGGGGAGACGGCGATCAGGCACGACGACGACGCCATCGTCATCTCCTCGTTCTCGAAGTACTGGGCGATGACCGGGTGGCGCCTGGGCTGGGCGATCCTGCCGGAGGGGCTGCGCTCACCGGCGCAGAACGTCGCCGGCAACCTTGCTCTGTGCGCGCCGGTTCCCGCCCAGCATGCGGCGGTCGCGGCCTTCGAGCCCGAGTCCTACGCCGAGTGCGAAGCCGCCGTCGCCTCCTTCGCCCGCGCTCGCGACCACGTCCTCGACGCCACGGCCGAACTCGGGTTCACCGACATGGCACCGCCCGATGGGGCCTTCTACATGTACGCCCGCATCGACGACATCCTGGAGCGCTCGGATCTGGCGACGTCCGCCCACTGGTGCCAGGCGCTGCTCGAGGCGACCGGGGTGGCGCTGGCCCCGGGCGACGACTTCGACACCGTGCACGGGCCCCAGTCCGTGCGCCTGTCCCTGGCGGTGGGTGCGGAGAAGACCGCCGAGGCGCTCGCGCGGATCCTCGACTTCCTCCGATGACCCCGGGTCCGAGAGCGCCCCGGCCGGGGTCCGGGTCGATCTCCCCAGGACCGGCCACCCTGGGAATCATCGCCTCGGCGATCTTCCTCGGCGCCTCCGGCCTGTTCGTCATCCTCGCCGATGCCACCGCCCCGACCGCGGCCTTCCTCCGCTGCTGGATCGCCGTCCTCGCCCTGGCCCCGCTGGTCGTCGGGGAGCTGCGGAAGCGGGGCCGGCTGCCGCAGCGGGCGACGGTCGTCGCGGCCTGTGCGGGAGCCGCCCTCGGCCTCGACTACGTGCTGTGGGCGCAGAGCGTGCTCGACGCCGGGGTGGGGGTGTCGACGGTCCTCATCAGCGTCCAGGTCATCGTCTTCCCCGCCCTCGTCTGGGCCTTCGGCGGGTCCCGGCCGGGGTGGCTCTTCATCGGCTGCATCCCGGTGATGATCATCGGCATGCTGCTGACTGGAGGCGTCCTCGGCGTCGACGAGACGGCGGAGAATCCGACCCGCGGCGCGATCTTCGGGGTCCTGTCCGGAGTCCTCTACGGCGTCTACATCTTCGGCATCCACCACTGTCGCAGGCTGGCGCCGAAGTTCGTCGTGACCCCCGTGGCCGTGGGCACCGTCGCGGCCGGGGTGGTGACGGCGATCGCCGGTTTCGCCCTCGGCGGACTCGACTTCGACCTGGGCCTCGACGGGTGGGCGTGGATGGTGGTGCTGGCCGTCTTCGGGCAGGCCCTGTCGTGGGTGCTGCTGAGCATCTGCAGTCCGCGGATCCCGGTCTCGCGCACGGCAGCGCTCATGCTGCTGCAGCCGCTGTCCGCGGTCGTGCTGGGATCCCTGGTCGCAGGGGAACGGCTGCAGCCGGCGCAGTGGATCGGCGCGGGGCTCGTGGCGGGAATCGTGTGGGTCGTCGGCGGCGGCCCGGAGGCTCTGCGAAGGCGGCGCTGGCAGGGCTGAGCCGAGGCGGTGGCTCCGGCGCGAGCGCTGAGCGCAGGCCCGAGGCGGTGGAGCGAGGGTCAGTGCTCGTGGGCTTCGACCGTGTGGGCCAGGGCGTCGAGGATGATGTGGGCGACGTGATCGTCCTTGAGCGAGTAGTAGGCCTCACGCCCGATGCGGTTGACCCCGACCAGGTGGAGGCCGCGCAGGAACTTCAGATGCTGGGACACCAGGGGCTGGGACAGTCCGGTCGACTCGACGATGTGGGTCACGGTCGCCTCGCCATGGGCGAGGACCAGCAGCATCTTCAGCCGCGAGGGAGTCGCGAGGGCCTTGAACAGATCCGCCGTCTCGGAGATGGCCTCGAGGTTGTCCTCGGGGTTGCGCAGCAGGGCTTCGACATCGGCACTGACCGGGACGGGATCTTGAGTGGAGGCCATGGGTAGAGATTACCGGACCCGGGGGTCGAGGAGGACGACCTCGACGCTCATGAGCGCAGCCGCGTGCGCACGGTCAGCGCAGCGCAGCCGATGACCGCGATGCCGCAGACGGCGGTCTCCCAGTCGAGCGACTCACCCAGCAGCACCGCCGCCCAGGCGAGGGTCATCACCGGTTGGCTGAGCTGGACCTGCGACACCCGCGCCATCGGACCGATCGCCAACCCGCGATACCAGGCGAAGAATCCCAGGAACATGCTGATCAACGCCAGATACCCGAAGGCGAGCCATTCGATCAGCGTCCCGCGAGGCGGAGCGGCCGCCGCCGAGGCGAGCGTGAGGCCGATGGTGACCGGCGCGGACAGGACGAGCGCCCACGACACCGTCTGCCACGACCCCAGCTCCCGCGCCAGCACACCGCCCTCGGCATAGCCGACGGCGGCGGCGATGACGGCCGCGAAGAGCAGGACATCCGCGATCCCGAGCACCCCGAACCCCTGGCCGTGGATCAGGGCGAACACCACCGCGACGACGGCGCTCAGCCCCGCCATCAGCCAGAAGGACCGACCGGTCGGTTCCTTGGTGCGGATCACCGCGGCCGCGGCGGTGGCCGCGGGCAGGAGCGCGATGACGACGGCTCCATGGGACGCCGAGGTGTGGGCGAGTGCGAATGAGGTCAGGAGCGGAAAGCCGAGGACGATCCCGCCGGCCACGAGGAGAAGGCGAAGGCACTGTGTCCGGTTGGGGAGGTGAAGTGCCCTCGGTCCACCGGCTCGTCGAGCGACGACGATGAGGACGAGCCCGGCCGGCACCGAGGCGACGGCGGCTCGGCCGGCACCGAGGAAGAGCGGGGACATCGTGCCGGACTCGGCGGCGATGCGGGTGAGGGGAACGGTGAAGGAGAACGCGAGGACGCCGAGGAGGCCCCACCACAGCCCGGCCCGGGTCGATGCCTTGAGTAGCGGAGTGGAATCAGTTCGAGTAGCGCTATTATTGATCTTCATGCATCACGATAGCAGTGCGAGGATCGTCGCGGAACTCGCCCGGTGGATCGACACCGCGGCTCCGGGGGAGAGGCTGCCCTCGACCAGGGCTCTGGTCGCGCGCTTCGGTGCCTCCCCGGTGACGGTGCAGAAGGCACTGAGCACATTGGGGCGCCGGGGCCTCGTCGAATCGCGGCCGGGGGTCGGAACCTTCGTCCGTGCCGCCCGTTCGATCGCCCCTCCCGACCTCAGCTGGCAGACGGCGGCCCTGGGGCACGGGGAGCCCGCGGTCACCTCGTCGATGTCGGCCCTGCAGGTGGCGAGCCATGATGCCTTCGCCCTGCACAGCGGCTATCCCGAGCCCGGTCTCCTGCCCGGGGATCTGGTCAGGGCAGCGCTGGGCAGGGTGGCCCGGTCCGAGAGCCGCCAGCGGCGGGCGCCCTCCACCGGCGATGCTGATCTGCAGCAGTGGTTCGCCACCGAACTCGCCGACGGCGCCTCACGGCACATGTCCGAACCGAATCCGGCCGACGTCACGATCGTCCCCGGCAGCCAGAGCGGTCTGGCGTCGATCCTGCGCGCCGTGGTCGGGCCGGGCCGGTCCCTGATCGTCGAGTCCCCGACCTATTGGGGCCTCATCGCCGCCGCGCGCCATGCCCGGGTGCGTCTGGTCCCGGTGCCCTCGGGAATCGCCGGGCCCGATCCCGAGGTGCTCGAGGAGGCATTCGCACGTTCGGGAGCCACGGCCTTCTACGCGCAGCCGAACTTCGCCAATCCCACCGGAGCGAACTGGAGCCCGGGACTGCGCGCAGGCGTGCTCGACCTCGTGCGGTCCCGCCGGGCGTTCCTCGTCGAAGACGACTGGGCGCACGACTTCGGAATCGACGCCGCCTCGCAGCCGCTCGTGGCCGATGACGCCGACGGGCACGTCGTCTACATCCGGTCGCTGACCAAGAGCGTGTCCCCGGCGCTCAGGGTGGCCGCCGTCATCGCCCGCGGCCCGGCGCGGGAGCGGATCCGCACCGACGTGCAGGCGGAGGCGATGTACGTCAGTCCGATCCTGCAGACCGCCACCCTCGACGTCGTCTCCAGCCCGGCGTGGCGGACTCATGTCCGCAGCCTCGGCCATCGGCTGCGCGAGCGTCGGGACTCGCTGGCGGCCGCGATCAGGGCAGAGGTTCCCGAGCTGCTGCTCGAGCATGTCCCCACCGGCGGCCTCAACCTGTGGGGGAGGCTGCCGGCCAACGTCGGCGCCGAGGGGTTCGTGAAGGCGGCGGCCGAGGCCGGGGTGCTGCTCACCGGAGGCGGGGAATGGTTCCCCGCCGAGCCGCCCGCGCCGTTTGTGCGTCTCAACTTCGCCGGCCCCAATCCGGCCGGCTACACGGAGGCGATGCGCCGCCTCGGCGAGGTTCTCGACCGACTCTCGGACTGATGGCCGCGCGTGCGTCGGCCGGTGCCGCGGGCACCGGTCAGTGCATCGCCTCCACGTCGTTCTGGGAGCGGATGAGATCCTCGGCCAGGCCCTCCCACTGCTCGTAGGCGCTGGGGAAGGCGGAGCGCTGCACGGCCTGGGCGGCTTCGGTCGGTGACATCGACCGCCAACCCGGGATCTGCTCGAGACCGGGATTCTCGACCGCGGGATTGATGCCGTAGAACGACTTCGTGGCGAAGACGGGGTCCGTCAGCTCCCGGGGTTCTCCCCACCCCTGGGACGGGCGCTGCTGGAACAGGCCGACGGAGTCGCGGTCGCCGTGCTCGAGATTGCGCAGGGAGGATTCCTGCAGGGCGGTCATCAGCGCGATCCGGATCGCGTCGTCGTCGAAGCCGCCTCCGCGCCCGATGCCGATGATGAGCCGAGCATGCTCGACCTGCTCGCTGGTGAGTTGATTCACGGAGGCCATCTGCACCTGCCTGATCGCGGTCGAGCCGAATGACACGGGAGCGTTGACGATGACGACGGCGGCAATCAGCAGCGCTGTGACTGCCGCCCCCAGGCCGATCAGGGCGCCGCGGAGCACGGACCGAGGGCCCTGGCGGTGACGAGACTGGTGAGGCATGAATATAACGATAAGACAACGAACTGAAGGATTCGTGAGTCCACGCCGGGGCGCCGGCACGTCTCGGAGGATCTCACACCGAGGTGGGGCGCCCGATTCCGCCGAGATCACCTCCGTCAGCGATCCCAGGTCCCGGGGACTGCGGCGGTCGCACCTATGATCACCCCATGATCCTTTTCGACCGTCGCCGGCAGGCGCGAACGCCTGCCTTCGGATGCCTCATCGCGCTCATCGCCCTCGTCGTCTGTGGGGTCATCGCGCTCATCCTGTTCGGAGTCCTGTTCTTCGTTGCCCTCGATCTCGGTGCCGACCTGCCGGTTCAGGACCCTCAGCTCAGTCCCGGCGGTGGTTCGAGTGCGCCGACGGCGCCGGGAGGGACCGCGCCCGTGACCGGCGAGTGGACTCAGAGCTGATCACTCGGTGCGGCGCACCGGCTGGCGCAGGATCGTCCGCAGCCTGTCCGCGGACACCCGGCGGAGATCGCTCAGGTAGATCTCGTGGTGCTTGCCCGACATCTCGAATCCCGAGGCCGGGATCACGTCGTGATGGAGGCGTTCGAGCACGGCCGCCTCGGCGTCGAAGGGCCCGAGGTGCAGAGTCTGCACACACGTGCCCTCCGCTAGGGTGTCGAAGCGAACCTCGCCGAGGCGGGCGAGGTGCTTCTTCCCCGCCGCGACCTTCTGGTCGAGGTCGTCGACGACGGTGTCGAAGTGTTCGCGACCGAGCCAGTCGGGGACGAGGAGCATGAGCGTGAAGTCCCAGGCGGACTTGTCGCGGGCACTCGTGAACGCGCTCATGTCCTCGGCCCACCACAGGCCCTCGAGGGGCGGAACGACATAGTCGCGATCGAGTTCCCGCTTGCTGAGGAACTTGAGTGCGTACGCCAGCGGGTAGAGGGTCTCGACGGCGGAGCGGAACTCCTCGGAGGTGTTCGGGTCGCCGTGCCCGTCGATCATCAGGTACTGCCGAGGCGGGAGGTCGAGGATGGCGAACTCCCCGGACTTCGCCGCGAAATCCGGCAGCGTCCTCTTGAGATCGACCTTGTCCATGGGCCCTCCGAAGTGAATGGGATGACTCGATTCTACGGCGCGGGGAGGAGATCTTGCGGACGTCGTCGCAGCTCTTGACCTTGACACGGTGAGAAGGTCTTGAGTGGGTGCCATGGAGGTGGAATCGATGATCGAACCACAGGAGAACAGTCCGCACATCCCGACTCCTGAGCCGGTCGTGGCCGCGCTGACGGGACCCGACCCGCAGGCGCGCCTGCGGGCGGCCCTGGTGATCGGAACCGTGGCCCAGGCGCGCCACCTCGACGTCCTCATCCGGCGCTGCCGGATCGAATCGGACTTCTTCGTCCGGGACATGCTCACGTGGGCCCTGACCCGCCTGCCCACCGCGATGACCGTGCCGCGGCTGGTCGGCGAGCTGAGGTCGGATATCCCCCAGGCCCAGAGCCAGGCGATGCATACGCTGTCGAAGATCGGCGACGCCGAGGGGTGGGAGGCGATGGACCCGGACGTCATCGGCACAGCGCTGATCGCGCATCCCGACCCCGAGGTGGCGCGCAGCGCATGGCGATCCGCGGTTGCCCTGGTGCCCGGTGAGCAGCGGATGCGGCTGGCAGGGGCCCTGGTCACCCAGCTGGGACGCGGAGACGTCGAGATGCGCAAGAGCCTCAGCCGCTCCCTCGTGTCCTTGGGTGAGGACCTCGTGTCAGTGCTGGATGAGAGTCTGCAGGCAGAGGAAGAACCAGTGCGGACGCACGCCATGGCGACCCGGGAGATGTTCGATGACCCGGACGCCGGATTCGCTCACGCCTGGAGCGAGGCCAAGCGGGTGGTCGCCCTCGGGTCCGAGTAGTCGGTGTGGACCGGTCATGGGAAGGTCCGGTCTCCGGCGGTGCAGTGCGGGCGGGGCAAGTTCGCACGGCACCGCCACCGGCTGCTCGGGCTCCTTCCTCCGGCAATGCGACCGGATCAGCCGGCACCGGCTCTCGGGCGGCCGACATCGGCTCTCGTGGGCGACGAAGGCACTCGGCCCGGCGACGACGGTTCTCGGACATGGAAGTGCTCCTATAGTGGGAACGGAGGCGAGGTGGTCATGCGCATCGGTGAGGTGGCGAGACGGTCGGGCGTGAGCGCTCGCATGCTGCGTCACTACGAATCCCTGGGCCTGCTCGAGCCCAGTCAGCGGAACTCGAACGGGTACCGCGAGTACTCGCCCGCCGACATCGGGCGGATCTTCCACATCGAAGGCCTGCGCAAACTGGGAATGACGCTCGGTGAGGTCGGGTCGGCCCTGGCCGATCCCGACTTCGACCCCCGCACGGTCATCACCGAGCTCATCACGCAGTCGAGGGGCCGCATCGCCGCCGAGCAGGAGCTGCTCGAGAATCTCGAGCGGATCGAGGAGCTCCGGCCCGCCGACGGTGAAGCCCTGCTGCTGTCGATCGACCTCATGCGGTCCCTCGAGTCCCGCGATGTATTCCAACGCCACAAGGCCGCCTTGGGCAGCGGAGTCGACGGGGCCGTTCCGGTCGAGTCCCTGTCCCGCGCCGTCCTCGGCGAGTCCGTGCTCAATGCCGCCGGTGCCATGCGGTGGGCGTTGGCGAAGTCGGGCCCTGAGGCAGTCCGCTACCTGGTCGAGGGGATGCGCGAAGGCTCGACAGAGACGCGCCGGAACGCGGTGAGAGCCCTCGACGAGATCCGCCGCAACAGCCCCGCCGGGCAGGTGGACGCCGTCACCGCAGCCGCGATCACCGAGGCGATGCGCCTCGGGCTGGGCGACACGGACACGGAGGTGCGCACCACTGCCGCGCTGATCCTCGGACGGATGCGAGACCCGGCCGCCCTCGCCGACCTGTTCGAGATGGCCATCGACGGCCCGAAGGACATCGACGCGGCCGAGGCGCTCGCCTCCTTCGTCATCGCCGCGAGCTCCGGTGCAGCCGAGGATGCCGGGCCCTCCGAGCGGGTCCTGGCTGAGCTGCGCCGACTCGCACGATCCGCCGAGGCGACCGTGCGGTTCCGGGTCCTGCAGGTCCTGATCGAGATCCCGGGTCCCGAGATCGACGACTTCATCGACGACTTCACCGTCGACCCCGAGCCGGAGGTGGCGGTGACGGCGAAGGCGGTGCTGCAGCGCCGCCGGGCCGACCGTCCGGCCTCCGTCTGACCAAGGGCTGTGGCCCGGCGAGCAGGCTCATTACACTTTGACCATGAGCTCCCGCATGGCTGCTCCTGACCCTCGGCCCGGTCAGGAGCCGAGTCAGGAACGACGGCACAGGCAGCCCTTTGCGTTTCGACGTCACCGATTCACCGTCACCGGGGTTCTCGACTACTTCTTCTTCCTCTTCGGCGGGGCCGCCTCGACATGGCTGGCCCTCCTCATCCTGCTCAAGGGATTCTCCCTCGGCTGGTGGCAGGTGCTCACGCTGCTGGTGTTCTGGATCGTGCTCTCGTACCTGACACTGCCGCGGCTGCACCGCATCCTCTCCCAGATCTATGTGCCCAACTACTTCATCGGCCGCACCCGCACCTCGGACGGTCTGCTCGGTGACCCGGTGAATCTGGCCTTCCGTGGTGAGGAGGCGCAGGTCCACCACGCGATGAAGGCCGCGGGGTGGACACTGGCCGATGACATCACCGCGGCCTCGGCGTGGAACCTCTTCATCTCGACCATCCTGCGCCGCAGCTATCCCGAGGCGCCGGTGTCACCGCTGCTGCTCTTCGGCAGGCGGCAGGACTTCGCCTATCAGCAGGAGGTCGACGGCGACCCGGGGCAGCGCCACCACGTCCGGTTCTGGAAGTGCCCGGCAGGGTGGCTGCTGCCCGGCGGTCATCAGGCGGACTGGCTGGCGGCGGGCACCTATGACAAGAGTGTGGGTCTGTCATTGTTCACCCTGCAGTTCACCCACAAGATCGAGGAGAACACGGACGTCGAACGCGATTACATCGTCGACTCGGTCACGGAGGCCGACGATCGGATCAGCGTCGATCACATCGGTGACTTCTCCACCGGCTATCACTCCCGCAACGGCGGGGGAGACGCGATCATCACCGACGGCGACCTGCCGATCCTCGAGGTCTACGACGTCGTTCCCGATGTCTCCGACTATCCCGAGCGCCTCGACCTGGCCCTTGACGCCACTCAGATCGATGCGGAGTCGCGCTCGGTCTCGGAGCTGACGAAGGCGCTGTGGAGCAGACGCCCCCTGCCGACCGTGGTGGGGTCCGCACTCGTGCTCGTCCTGCTCATCTTCCAGGCCGCCGACATCCTCGGCACGCTGCTCAATTGGGAGCATCTGCGCAGTGAGGTGACCGGCTTCAACGTCGACTCGGTCAGCGATGAGGTGGCGACGCGGATCGTCGCCGGCGTCCTCATCGGCATCAGTCTCGTCATCGGCTGTCTGCAGGTGGTCGCGAGTGCCGCCGTGTTCCGCGGCAGCAATCGGGCGCGGCTGTGGATCCTCACCCTCTCCACCGTGTCCGTCATCGTCTCGATGATCACCTTCTTCACGGGCGATCAGAGCCTGGAGACCAACATGTACTCACTGACGACGATCGCGATGCAGGTCGCGGTCCTGCTCTCCCTGTCCAGCGACTCCTCGCGACTCTTCACCCGGTTCAGCACCGCGGCCGCGCGGGCGGAGCGCCAGGATCGGGCACTGGAGGACTGACTCGCGGCCGACTGCGGCTGTTCTGGGCCTACGATGAAGACAACGATGCATCTGCCGTTCGTCGAAGAGATTCGAGGACGGCCGGAGAAGGGAAGCCGATGACCGAATCCACACCGATCGACCCTGACACGATCGACCCCGAAAGGACGGACCCCGATTCGATCGACCCTGATTCGATCGACGAATCGGTCTTCGACACCATCGACGACAGCCTCAAGGTCGTGACCGCGGAACTGACGATCAACGCGGCCGCCGCCGAGGTGTTCGAACTCCTCGCCGATCCCACGCGGCACGCGGATTGGGACGGCAATGACAATGTGGCCGCGTCCGCTCCGGGGCAGAGAGTCACCGGCGCCGGAGTCGCCTTCATCACCACTCTGACGAAAGGGGTGGAGCGCGAGAACCACGTCGTCGAGTTCGTCGAGGGCGAGCTCATCGCCTGGAAGCCCTCCGAAGTCGGCGGTGAACCGTTCGGTCAGAAGTGGAGATGGGAGGTTGAAGCTCTCGGCGAGACGAGTTCGACCGTCCGTCAGACCTATGACTGGACAGAGCTGCGCGACGTGCGCCGGTTCCCCCGGGCGCGGTCGACGACTCCCGAGATGCTTCTGGCCTCGATGAGAAGGCTCAAAGAACTCGCCGAGAGCTGAGGCGAGGGTTTCGCTGAACGCGGCTTTCGATGAGCGCGGGCGCAGGGTCGACGGCGAATTCACTCGTCCCGGCGCGCTCTGCGCATCGATGACATCAGGGCCTGTACCAGGAGGACAAGACTGCCGCCGCCGAAGAAGAGCGTGCCGATTCCGCCGACCACCAGCATGAACGGTCGCGGGTAGCGGGCGCTGAACAGGTCGGCGTCCCCGCCGGCCAGGGCCGCGAGGAAGATCCCACAGCAGGCGAGGCCCATGAGAGCCGCGGCGAGGAACCCGATGATGCCGAACGCCCTGTCCGACCGGCCGGACCGTCTCCGGCGCGGCTCGCGTCGGGGGCGCACGGCCCCGACCCACAGCGTGATGCCGAAGATCAGCCCTGCCGAGAAGAAGAGAACGCACACGAGGCCCAGGACGTAGCTCCCGGTCACGAGCGCCCAGATTCCGCCGGCGACGAATGCCCCGGAGATGAGGGTGAGCTGAATCGCCTCCCGCAGGTCCTTCCGCTGACCAGCCGTGCGCCGACGAGGCCCGTGCTGACGGGCCGTGCTGTGGCGGCGTCTCTGCAAGGATCTCCTCCGTCGGTGGTCAGGGGTGCAGCCGGCCCGTGCTCAGGCGGGGCCCGTGCTCAGCCGCCCCGTACTCGAGCGGGGCCCGTGCTCAGCCGGGCAGCGGTCAGTCGGGTCGTCCTCAGCCGGGCCGCAGCACCGAGTGCAGATCATCGAGGACGGTCGGATCCTCGATCGTCGACGGCACCGCCGGGTCCGGTGCCCCATCAGCGATCTCGCGCATCGTCTTGCGCAGGATCTTGCCTGACCGGGTCTTCGGCAGCGCGGGGACGATGTCGATCCGCCTGAGGGCGGCCACGGGTCCGATCTCCTGCCGGACCAGGGCGACCAGTTCGGCTTTCAGCTCCTCCCGGTCGAGCGCCTCGGCGCTGGAGCCGAGGACGACGAGGGCGCGCGGGATCTGTCCCTTCGTCTCATCGTGGACCCCGATCACGGCGGTCTCGGTCACGGCCGAGTGGGAGGAGATGACGGCTTCCATCACGCCGGTGGACAGGCGGTGGCCGGCGACGTTGATGACATCGTCGGTGCGGCCCATGACGAAGAGGTAGCCGTCCTCGTCGATGTATCCGGAGTCGCCGGTGAGGTAGCGGCCGTCGAAGGCCGAGAGGTAGGAGGACACGAACCGGGAGTCGTCACCCCACACGGTCGCCATCGTGCCCGGCGGCAGCGGCAGCCTGATGACGATGAGGCCCTCCTGCCCGGCCGGCATGGGCGTGCCGGAGGGATCGACGATCTCGACCTGGTAGCCGGGGATGGGCTTGGTCGGGGAGCCCGGTTTGAGCGGAAAGCGTGTCAGTCCCAGCGGATTGGCGGCGATCGGCCACCCGGTCTCGGTCTGCCACCAGTTGTCGACGACGGGAACGTCACGCCCGGTGGCCTGGCGCAGGACTCTCGTCGTCCACTCGTAGGTGTCAGGGTCGAGGCGCTCACCTGCGAGGAATGACGCACGCAGGCTCGAGAGGTCGTACTTCCTGATCAGCTTCCCCTCGGGGTCCTCCTTGCGGACGACGCGCATCGCGGTGGGAGCGGTGAAGTGGACGTTGACCTTGTGGTCTTCGATGATGCGGAAGAAGGTCCCGGCATCGGGAGTGCCGATCGGCTTGCCCTCGAACAGGACGGAGGTGACTCCCGCGAGCAGGGGGCCGTAGACGATGTAGGAATGTCCGACCACCCAGCCGACGTCCGAGGCGGTGAACATCGTGTCGCCGGGTTCGAGGCTGAAGACCGTCGGCAGCGAGTAGCTCAGTGCCACGGCGTAGCCGCCGGAGTCTCGGACGATTCCCTTCGGCCGGCCGGTGGTGCCCGAGGTGTAGAGGACGTAGAGCTCGTCGGTCGCCCTGACCGTGACCGGGTCGATGCCGGAGGGTGTGGCTGCGAGCAGTTCGGCGTAGTCGAGGTCGGTCTCGCCCAGTTCGCAGCGGTGCTGCTCGCGCTGGACGATGACGGTGAAGTCCGGTGTGGTCTCGGCCAGTCCGAGCGCTTCATCGAGCATCGGCTTGTACTCGAGAATCCGGTTCGCCTCCACCCCGCAGGAGGTCGAGACGACCGCCTTCGGCCGCGTGTCGTCGATGCGCACGGCCAGTTCGGCCGGAGCGAAGCCGCCGAAGACGACGGAATGGATCGCGCCGATCCGTGCGCAGGCGAGCATGGCTACGGCCGCTTCGGGGATCATCGGGAGGTAGATGACGACCCGGTCGCCCTTGCCCACCCCGCGGTCGGACAGGGCGCGGGCGAAGCGGGAGACCTCATCGAGGAGCTGCGAGTAGGTGATCGTGCGGATGGTGTCCGTGACGGGGGAGTCGTAGATGATCGCGGCCTGGTCGCCGCGACCGGCCGTGACGTGCCGGTCGAGGGCGTTGTAGCACACGTTGAGCTCACCGTCGGGAAACCAGCGGTGGATCGGGGCGCGGGAGTCGTCGAGTGCCCGGGTCGGCTCGCTGACCCAGTCGATGTGGGTTGCGGCCTGGTCCAGCCAGAACCCCTCCGCGTCGGTGGCCACGCGCGCGATGACGTCGTCATAGGCCTCGGTCGAGAACTGCGGGTCTGCTCTGTGATCCATGCCTCCATTGTGACCCACCGCATAGGAGCATGCTGGGGCGGGGCGGGACGACAAGGCACAATAGGGTGCATGCGTTATGTAGTCGCTCTGCTCATCGGCGTCGGAGTCCTGTTCGGTGTCAACCAGTTCACCGGTCTGTTCTCGCTGCCGAGACCGTGGGGATCGCTCCTGATGGGGGCCACCGTCGGTCTCACGATGGTCGTGGTGCTGCTGATCTGGGAGACGATCAGCCCCAGTCAGCACGGGCAGGTGCCCGGCACTGCGGGGACACCCGCGAAGGAACAGCCGTCCGGAGAGGGACAGTCCTCTGCGAGGACTGGGGCGCCCGCAGGGGCGGAGGCACCCGAGACAGCGGGAACCCCCGCAGGGGCGGAGGCGAACGACGACGCACGCCTGGAGGCTCGTGCAGGAGGCCAAGAGCGTTTCGCTGCCGAGGCGGGAGCGCGAGGCGGTGACGCGGGAGTACGCGATGATGCGCAGGAGGCGGAAGACGTGACGAACAGGCCCTCGGACGACTCGGAATCAGAGAACCTCGCCGTGATCACCGGTGACCACATGGCCGATGAGCCGGGAGTGGGAGAGGCCGACGGGTCGTCCCTCGAGAACCCGCCACCCGGAGAGGCCCGAACGCTCGGGGAGCCGACCGAGGACGACGGTCCCGCCGTCATCGGGGATCCCGGGAGAGACGTCGAAGCCCCCGACGAGATCGAGATTCCGGACACCGCCGACAGCGACTCCGCACCCGATGACGGTGCCGATGGATCCGAGACGGCGGAGGACTCCGGAGCCTCTGACGTCTCCGAGCGCGACGATCCCACCGACTTCGACGCCTACGGTGGACGAACCGATCCGGATCCCAAACCGCACTCGGACAGCGGTGTCGCGCAGGAGTCCGACGGTCGGGACTGACTCCTCAGTCTCAGCTGTCGCCGTACAGCTCGGTCCGGTGGGTCGTGTGTCGGACCGGGGCCGGATCTCCCCGAAGCACCCGATGGAGCAGGTGCACCGCAGTCGCGCCGTAGTCGTGTGCGCGAAAATCGACACTGAGAATGCGCGAATCGAGGGCATCACTCATCGGGTCGCCGGGCAGTGCGACGATGCGGGGTGAGACTCGTCCCTCGGACCGCTCTGCGGCAAACCCCCGCAGTGTCGACGCGAGTCCCTGGAAGGCGACGAGCCACGCCGTGTACGAATCCTCCATGAGGCGTGAGGTGGTTTCGGGAAGCCGTGAGGTGTCGAGCAGCGGCTGGCGCCCATGCGCGACAGGGGCGTCTGTCCGGATCGGCAGCCTGACCTCCCGTGCTTCGACCCCTCGCTTCCGGCATTCGCTGCCGAAGGCCTCCCTCACCTCTTGCAGCCAGATCGGAATGACGGGCAGGTCGACGAGAAGCAGCACGGGGCGGACGCTCTCGCCCGATTCGTCGAGGTGGGAGAACACCTCGGCGGTGACCTTGCCGAAGTCGATGCTCACTGTTCCTGCGACACGGGTCGCTTGAGCGGGATCGACATCGCCGATGGTGACAACGGGAACCCGCGCTTGAGCGAAACGGCCGATGCGGGTATCCCCGGGCTGGGGGTCGCAGACGATGGCCCCGTCAATGGGCACGTTCATCG
>JAPSIC010000015.1 GCA_031179165.1 Brevibacterium sp. | reverse complement strand
CTGGCCGCGCCCCTGCGCCTCGGCGATCCCGCCGTCGTCGCCCGCACCCACCAGGGCCGGTGCCTGCTCGATCTCCGCTGCATCCCCGAGCAGGAGGACAAACGGGTCGCCGCCGCCGTGCGTGCCGCCGCCTCCGGGGCGAGGCCCTGAGATGGACGTCGTCGCCACCGCCGGTCACGTCGACCACGGCAAATCCACTCTCGTCCGCGCCCTGACCGGGATGGAACCGGACCGGTGGGCCGAGGAGAGGAAGCGCGGACTCACCATCGACCTCGGCTTCGCCTGGACCACCCTGCCCTCAGGCCGGGAGCTCGCCTTCGTCGACGTCCCGGGACACGAACGCTTCCTCGCCAACATGCTCGCCGGCGTCGGGCCCGCCCCGGTCGTCTGCTTCGTCATCGCCGCCGACAAGGGATGGCAGGCCCAGTCGAGCGACCACCGCGACGCCATCATCGCGCTCGGCATCACCCGCGGAATCATCGTCATCACCCGAGCCGACCTCGCTCCCGAGACCGTGGACACCACCTCGGCGCAGGTCCGAGGGCAGCTGCGAGGCACCCCGCTCGAGGATGCCCCGATCGTCGTCGTGTCCGGGACCACCGGGGAGGGCCTCGACGAACTCGTCGACCGACTCGATGCCGTCCTCGCGGGGACAGCGGCTCCCGACCCGTCCGCGCGCCTGCGTCTGTGGGTCGACCGAGCGTTCTCGATCACCGGCTCGGGAACCGTGGTCACCGGCACCCTCACCGCGGGCACCCTGCACCGGGACCAGCAGCTCCAGCTCGTCGGGGAGACGGCAACGCGCAAGGTCAGCGTGCGCGGGCTGCAGAGCCGCAACTCCTCGGTCGAATCCGTCGCCCCGACCGCGCGGGTGGCGGTCAACCTTCGCGACCTCCCCGCCGAGGACGTCCACCGCGGTGCGGCCCTCATCACCCCGGGCACCTGGCCGCTCGTCGACGTCGTCGATGTGCGCCGCAGCATGGGCGAAGACCTCGACTCCGGCATCCGCCAGCTCATGCTCCATATCGGCACCGCTGCGGTCCCGGCGCACGTGCGCCCCTTCGGCGCCGACCACGCCCGCCTCATCCTCGACCGTGCCCTGCCCCTGCAGGTCACCGATCGGCTCGTCCTGCGCAGCCCCGGCAGCCGCAACGTCTTCGCCGGTGCGATCGTCCTCGACGTCGACCCGCCCGAGCTGACCCGGCGAGGCGACGGTGCCCGACGTGCGGCCGAACTGGCCGGTCGTCCCGAGACCGGGGACATCCTCGCCGAGGTGGCTCGCCGCGGGGCCGTCGAAAGGAAGCGGTTGGTGGGCTTCGGACTCTCGGTGCCCGAGGTGCTGCCCGAGGATGTCGTGGAGCCCGTCGCCGGCTGGCTGGTCCATCGTCCGACGCTGGAGACATGGATCACCGCCGCGCGTGATTTCGTGACGACGACTCTGGAGGCGCAGCCGCTGACCGCGGGCGTGCCGGAAAAGGCGGTTGCCGAAGAGCTGCGGCGCGCGCAGCCGCCGCTGCCCGTGTCCACGCCATCGGGCGGTCCGACGGCGCGTCCGGCCGCGGACCTCGGTGCCGTGATCATCGCCGGGGCCGGCCTCGAGATCGTCAGGGGCATGGTGCGACCGCCCGGCCATGCCGCGGATCTGGGTCCGGCCGAGGCCGGCGTCGCCGAGGTGGAACGCCGGTTGGCGGCGAACCCCTTTGCGGCCCCGGAAGCCGATGACCTGCGGCAGCTCGGTCTGGGAGTGCGGGAGCTCGCGGTCGCCGAGGGCGCGGGACGGCTCCTGCGCCTCGGCGATGGTGTCGTGGTCTCCCCGCGAACTCCGGCGCAGGCGATGCGGCTGCTTGCCGGACTGGATCAGCCATTCACGACGAGTGAGGCGAGGCAGGCGCTGGGCACGACTCGCCGGGTCGTCATCCCGCTGCTCGAGCACCTCGATTCCCGCGGTTGGACCAGGCGCATCGACAACACACGGCGGAAAGTCGTCCGCCAGTGATCAGGGCGCTCGCGAGGTGTGACGGGGGCGTGCAGGGCTCGCCCAGAGCCTGCGTCGACATTCCGCGATTCTCACTATCGCGGTAGTGGGCGGTGAGGCTGATACTGGTGTGTGGACGATGACGTCCGCATCCCCAGAGGAATTCGAGAGGTGAGTGACATGGCGATCAACGCATATGTCTTCTACAGCAACGGTCAATGTGCCGAGGCATTCGACATGTACCAGGGCATCTTCGGCGGTGAGGTGTCGATCATGCGGATGAAGGACGTTCCCGCAGATCAGCGAATGCCGGGCGCCCCCGACGACAGCGTGATGCATGCGGCCCTCAAGTCCGGCGACACCCTGCTGATGGGCTCCGACGATCCGACCGGCGACGGGGGACCGAAGACCGGTGTGTCCCTGTCCTACACGGCTCCCGACGCGCAGACCGCTCGATCGGTGTTCGACGCCCTCTCCGACGGCGGCGAGGTCCAGATGCCGCTCGAGAAGACGTTCTGGACCGAGGCGTTCGGGGCCTGCCTCGACCGCTACGGAGTGCCCTGGATGATCGACACCGCAGAAGGGTCGAGCTGAAGGGATCGAGTCGCGAACTCAAGGGGTGGAACGCGCGAATCGCCCAACAATCGTCCGGACTTGAGCGCGTGTGAGAAGGCCCGGCCGGGCTGGCTTCATGACGGAATGGGACCCCGGGGAGGCGGTTGCGGGCGAAATCTGCGACAGTTGAGTCGTGACATCCGATTCCTCCTCCAACCCGAGACTGTTGAGCGATCCTTCGCGAACCTCCGAGACGTTCGACGCCGTCATCGTCGGCGGGGGCCCGCGCGGGGTCGCGACGCTCATCCGCATCGCGGCCCGCCTCGGCGCGGATCCCGACCCGGCGTCCGAGGGGAAGCCCCTGCGCATCGCCATCGTCGACGCCCATGAGGTCGGGCCGGGGGCGACGTGGACGACGTCTCAGCCGGGGCAGTACCTCAACAACACGACCGCCTCGGCGACGACCATCTATCCGGACGAGTCCACCGATCTCAGCGGGCCACCCTCCCCGGGACCCACTCTCGTCGACTGGATGGACTCGGTCGCGCGCGCCGGCGAGCATCCGGCGGGCGACTGGGTCGCCGCCGAGGCCGGTGCCCTGCGCGCCCTCGACTTCACCTCTCGCCGCCTCCAGGGCGTCTACTACCGGGATCAGC
This sequence comes from Brevibacterium sp., assembly GCA_031179165.1. Classification (GTDB taxonomy): domain Bacteria; phylum Actinomycetota; class Actinomycetes; order Actinomycetales; family Brevibacteriaceae; genus Brevibacterium. Next base: position 31,535 of record JAPSIC010000015.1, on the reverse strand, counting down.
TCGACGCCGCGGCGGCGCATCCCCTCATCGACCTGTCCGAATTCACCGCGCTCGCGGTCGATCTCGAGCACGGTGCGTCCGTGGACGTCGAGTCCGTCGACGGCGGGACATTCGTCGACGGGCACACCGGGGCGAGGAGCGTCGTCCTCGCCGATGGACGCCGCCTGACCGCTCCCACCGTGGTTCTCGCCCAGGGCATGGTCCAGTCGGTGCCGGACGCCCAGGTGCGCGCGTGCATCGACTTCGCCGCCGAACACGGCCTCCGCTATGTGCGACCGGGGATGCCGGCCGAACGCGACTTCTCCGGGCTGCCCGCCGGTGAGACCGTGCTGGTGCGGGGGCTGGGCGCCAACTTCTTCGATGTCATCGGCGGCCTCGTCGAGGACTGGGGCGGCCGCTTCGAGGAGGTGGCCGGAGATCCGCACGGACGGCTGCGCTACCTTCCCTCCGGGAGGGAACCGCGGATCGTCGCCGGATCCCGCCGCGGGATGCCGTACCGGAGCAAGCCCGTCCCCTACAGTCCGCAGCGGGACTACCGTCCGCGCTGGGCGACCTCGGAGTGGTTCGAGGACCTGCGGGGACGTCGGGAGCTCGACTTCGCCGCCGAGGTGTGGCCGACGATCGCCAAGGAGATCGCCGACCAGTACCTCGCCGCCCTGTCCGAGTGGGAGCAGGATGCGCTGCGCCCGGATCTGCGCCCGGATCTGGGCACGGATCGGCGCGCGCCCGCCGAGGAGCAGACCCGGGCCTGGATTCCCCTGCTGGAGGACTGCACCTCGGGAGACGACGTCGATCGGGTCCTCGCCGAGGCCGTCATCGATCCGCGCTGGAACTGGACCATCGGCGATCTCCGCCGTCCCACCCGCGGCCGGGCGATCAGCGCCGAGGACTGGGCGGAGTGCGTCGACCGGCTCATCACCGATGAGCTCGGCTCCATGAGCGACGCCGCGCGCCATCCCCGGGCGGCCGTCAACCGGGTGATGAGCGTGCTGCGCGGTCCGGCTCAGGACCTCGGTGCCGTCGGCGCCGTCGCGGGGGAGTCCCTCGTGCGCGACCTGCACGGATGGTTCGACGCCGACGGCCTCTTCCTCGCCTCGGGGCCGCCGTCGGAGCGGGTGAGGCGAGTCCTCGCCCTCATCGAATCCGGCATCGTCGATCTGCTGGGGCCGGAGACCGTCATCGATATGGACGCCGAGAGCAGCTGCTTCCGGGCGGTCTCCGCCGTCACCGGACGCACGGTGGAGGCACGGATCCTGGTGGAGACCCGGATGTCGAAGGGCAAGGTGACGGCGACTGACGACCCCCTGCTGCAGGCGCTGCTGGCGACCGGGCGGGCGCGGATCCACTCCGTCGACGGGGTGCGCACCGATTACATCGAAGCCACCGGTGCTCTCGTGAGCGAGGACGCCGAGCTCGGCCACAACCTCGTCGACGCCTGCGGTCGGGTCGACGCGGGAGTCATCGTGCTCGGGATCCCCGCCTCGACCACTCAGCCCGGCAGCGCCATCGGCGCGACTCCGCACAAGTCCTCCCCGCTGCTGGCGGGAGCCGACATCGCGGCCAAGCAGATCGTTCAGCGGGCCCGGAGGGCGGAGACGGAGACGGACAGGGCCACGCCTCTCGCCTCACCGGCCATCTGACTCTCAACTGTCATCTGATCAGCATGGTCATCCGCAGATCGCCGGTCATCCGACCCGGAGCCGGTGTCGGCGGCGCCGCGGGCTGCGACCGATCACGCCATTGGCCACCGCCACCGCGATGACGACGAGGACGGCGCCGATGAGCTGCAGGGCGGTCGGATGCTCGGCGAGGATGAGGGCGGCGAACCCGAGCGCGAGAATCGGCTGCAGGAGCAGCAGCGCTCCGGTGGTGGCCGGATCGAGCGCCGCGCTGCCCCGATTGATGAAGACCCAGGCCACGACCTGACCGAGCACTGCGAGGATGACGAGCAGCAGCCACGAGCGCGGACTGATCCCGGTCAGGTGGAGTCCGCCGGTGAAGGGTGCGGCGATCGTGGTCGTCACCGTCGCCGAGGCGGTTGCCCAGGTCAGCGGCTGTTCGATGAGGCGAGGTTCGCGCCGGGTCCCACGGCGGGTGAGGAACATGTAGACCCCGTAGCCGACGCCGGCCAGCATCGTCAGCAGGGTCCCGGTGACGGCCGTCGGGCCGAGCCTGTCGACCTCCCACAGCCCGCCGACGAGGCTGAGGCCGCCGAGCATGACCGGCAGGGCGATGAGGAACCGGGTGGCGATGCGTTCCCGGTCGATGAGGAGTGCGAGCAGGGGCAGGACGATCACCTGGACGTTGACGAGCACCGTGCTGATTCCGGCGCCGACCTGGTAGATCGCGGCCGTCCATGCGGAGTAGTCGATCCCGAGCGCGAGTCCGGCGGCCAGTGACCACAGGATGCCCCGGGTCGAGAGCCGTCCGCGGCGGCGTGCCTCGAGGACGGCCAAGGGGATGAGCGCGACGAGGGCGATGGCGCAGCGCAGCACCGCGGTCGTCGCGGCGTCCACGCCGGCCAGTTTGATGAGCACGGCGGAGATGGACAGTGACAGGGCTCCGATGAGGACCGCGATCGACGCGACGAGACGGATCCGTGAGGGCGTCGACTGCCCTGCTGCAGGGGCGGCTGCGGGTGCAGCGGCCCCGGAGGAGCTCCGATCGGGATCCCCTCCGGAGCTGCGTCGGAAGGCCATGGTCCGAGAGTAGCCGCCTCGGCGATCAGAAGCACTGCCTCGCGGGCGAGCCGTCGATGACCCGACGCGGTGCGGCTCACCCTGACTGGCACGGAACCGACGTGGCATGGAGCCGACGTGGCGCGGCTCACCGCCGTGGTGCGGAATAAGTCGGCGCGGCAGACGGTTTCTGCTGTGTCTGCGCGTACTCCCCTCGGCGGCAGGCCCCGAGCTGACGATCTCGTCCGGGCTCGGAGTCGACGACCCAACCATGCGATCGGAGCATCTCCTTGTCCAGCGACCGCTCATCCTCTCCCACCCACCACACCCAGGCCGAGACCATCGAGCCAGCCGGAATGCGAGTGATCTGGCTGCTGCTGGTCGCCGCCTTCGTCGCGATCCTCAACGAGACCACGATGGCGATCGCGATCCCTGAGCTGAACGCGACCTTGGGCATCCCACCCGAGCTGGGACAGTGGCTGACCAGCGCATTCATGCTCACGATGGCGGTGGTGATCCCCACCACCGGGTTCCTCATCCAGCGCTTCACCACCCGCCAGGTGTTCCTGGCGGCGATGATCCTGTTCTCCGCGGGCACCCTCATCTGCCTGGTCGCGCCCGGCTTCCCAGCTCTGCTCGTCGGCCGCGTGGTGCAGGCATCGGGCACCGGAATCATGATGCCGCTGCTGATGACGACGATGATGAACGTCGTCCCTGCGCATCTGCGCGGTCGGATGATGGGGCGCGTGGGTCTCGTCATCTCCCTGGCCCCGGCCGTCGGACCGACGATGTCGGGCATCGTCCTCGACTCCCTGGGCTGGCGCTGGCTCTTCGCCATCGTGCTGCCCATCGCCCTCGTCGCCCTGGCCCTGGGCGCGAAGTGGATGACCAACCTCGGCGAGACGACTCACGCCCCCATCGACGTCCTCTCGATCATCGTCTCGGCGATCGCATTCGGCGGCATCGTCTTCGGACTCAGCCAGTTCGGCGGCCACGGCGGATCCGAGGGCTCCTCGGGCGCCGGACTCGCCTGGGGCTCGATCGCGGTCGGCGTCGCCTTCCTCGGCCTCTTCGTGTGGCGCCAGCTGATCCTCATCAAGCGCGACGGCGCCCTGCTCGACCTGCGGGTCTTCACCTCCCGCAATTACGTCCTCTCCGTCATCATCATGGCGGTGGTGGCGCTGTCGATGTTCGGCACCTTCTCCCTGCTGCCGCTGTACCTGCAGAACGTCATCGGTCTGGCCGCCACGCAGTCAGGGCTCGTCCTCCTGCCCGGGTCGATCCTCATGGGTCTGCTCGGTCCGGTGATGGGACGCATCTACGATGCCAGCGGACCCAGGGTGCTCCTCGTGCCCGGCGCGACGATGATCGCCGTGGCGATGTTCGCGTACTCGGCCGTCGGCATCGGCACCCCCGTCTGGGTGTTCGTCTGCATCCAGACGGTCATGTCCGTCGGCCTGGCCGCGTCGTTCACCCCGCTGTTCTCCGCCTCCCTGGGCTCACTCGAGCGCAAGCTCTACTCCCACGGTTCGGCGGCGCTCAACACCCTGCAGCAGGTCGCCGGCGCCGCTGGCACGGCGCTGCTCATCTCCATCTACTCCTCGGCTCTGCACTCGGGCCAGGCATCGGGACGCAGCATCGCCGAGGCGGGAGCGCCGGGCGCCCAGTCGGCGTTCCTGCTCGCGGGATTCATCGCCCTGGTCCCGATGGCGCTCGCCTTCTTCATCCGCAAGCCCGAGGAACAGGAGATGCGGCAGCCCGAAGAGGTCACGCTGGCCGCCGACTGACCCGTCACCGTGGTTGGCTCGACCGCCGACAGACATGGCTCGGCGGCCGGCCCGGTGACCGGCTGACTCGCTCCGCCGACATCCGCACGGTCCCACCAATCGGAATTCTGGCGCCGAACCCTAGGACGACGTGGCCGTCCCGGCGTACTGTGTTTTCGTAGTGCGCCGGGCGTCATCCCTGGTCCGGCCCCGATCAAGGGAGATCAGATGTCGTCCAGGCCAGTCCCGGAGCAGTCGGCGGCCGATGCCGCGATGGAGAAGCGGACCCTGAAGAAGGTCACGATCCGGCTCATCCCCTTCATCATCGTGATGTACTTCATCAACTACCTCGACCGCACCAACCTCGGCATCGCCGGCCCCGGTGGGATGAACGAGGAGCTGGGGCTCAGCGCCACGCAGTTCGGGTTCGCCGCCGGGGTGTTCTTCTTCGGCTATCTGCTGCTCGAAGTGCCCTCGAACCTGGCACTGCACAGGTTCGGCGCCCGCAAATGGCTGGCCCGAATCCTCATCAGCTGGGGATTGGTCGCCGCTCTCATGGCGTTCGTTCCGAGCGCCGGCTGGCTCTATGTGCTGCGCTTCCTCCTCGGCGTCGCCGAGGCGGGCTTCTTCCCCGGCATCATCCTCTACCTCACGTACTGGTTCCCCGCGAGCGCTCGCGCCCGCGCGACGGCCCTGTTCATGCTCGCGATCCCGATGTCGAGCGTGATCGGGACCCCGCTCTCCTCGTGGATCATCGCCGGCGGCAACCGGATGTTCGAGGACTTCTCCGGGTGGAGATTCATGTTCCTCGTCGAGGGCCTGCCCGCCGTCGTGCTCGGCATCATCTGCTTCTTCTACCTCACCGATCGTCCCCGCGACGCGAAGTGGCTCGATGCCGAGGAGCGGGAGTGGCTGCAGACGCGGATGGACGCCGAGGAGGCGCACAAGTCGGAGACGTTCCACTATCCCGTCCGCCGGTCCCTGCTGCAGCCGCGGGTCCTGGCGCTGTCCTTCGTCTACTTCGGCATGGTCTACGGCCTCTACGCCCTGAGCTTCTTCCTGCCCACGATCATCTCCGGCTTCCAGGAGACCTTCGGCACCGAGCTCTCGATCGTCCAGATCGGCTTCATCACGGCCATCCCCTGGGCGTTCGGCGCCGCCACCATGTACTTCTGGTCCCGCCACGGTGACAGGTCGGGCGAGCGGGTCTGGCACGTCGCCCTCCCGCTGTTCATCGGCGGTGTGAGCATCCCGATCGCCCTCTACCTCAACTCGCCGTTCACGACGATGATCGCGGTGACGATCACGTGCATGGCGATCTGCGCGGCGCTGCCCACGTTCTGGCCGCTGCCGCAGACATTCCTCGCCGGTGCCGGAGCCGCGGCGGGTCTGGCGCTGATCAACTCCCTGGGCAACTCGGCCGGATTCTTCGCGCCCTACATCACCGGCGGTCTGGCCGAACTCACGGGCACCCAGAACGCCGGCATGTGGGTGGTCGGGGCCACGATGATCGCCGCCGGAATCGTCACCCTCATCCTCAAGGCCGCTCCGGCACCCGATAACGTGGACCCCGCGACGTGACGCAGGACGAGGAGAGACGGGGGAGACGGATGGCGGAGACGACGGCGACCGAGCAGGGAGCCGGTGAGCCGGGGGCCGGTGCGCCGGCAGCGATCGAGCAGCTGGGATCGCGGCTGAGCGCGGGCGCGCTGACGACTGACCCCGACATCATCGCCGCCCACTCCCGTGACGAAGCGCTGTTCTGCCCCCACGAAGGATCCCTCGCCCTCGTCCGCGCCGCCTCGGCGGACGACGTCCGGGAGGTCATGCGGTTCGCCACCGAGCACCGGGTGCCGGTGGTCCCACAGGGCGCGCGCTCGGGGATCTCCGGCGGCGCCAACGGACTCCCGGGCGCGATCCTGCTCAACGTCTCACGGATGAACCAGGTCGTCAGCGTCAACGAGGCCGAGCGCCTCGTCACCGTCCAGCCCGGAATCATCAACCAGGACCTCAAGGACCACCTGGCCCCCTGCGGACTGTCCTATCCGCCCGACCCGGGATCGGTGGCGCTGTCCTCGATCGGCGGCAACATCGCCACCAACGCCGGTGGACTGTGCTGCGTGAAGTACGGAGTGACCAGGGATTACGTCCGCAGCCTCACCGTTGTGCTCGCCGACGGCACGCTGACCACACTGGGCCCGCAGACCGCCAAGGGCGTGGCCGGGCTCGACATGCGCCACCTGTTCATCGGGTCAGAGGGGACACTCGGCGTCATCGTCGAGGCGACCCTGCGCCTCGTCCCGGCGCTGCCGGATCCGTTCACCGCTGTCGCGACGTTCCCCGACGAGCGCACCGGGCTGCAGACGGTCGCCGACTTCATGGCCGCCGGAGGCGTTCCCAGCCTGCTCGAGTTCCTCGACGCCAGCAGCCTCGCCATGCTCAACGAATTCGGCGACTTCGGACTCGACGACGAGGCCGGGTCGATGCTCATCATGCAGGTCGATGAGAATCCGACGGACTCGCAGGCGACGATGGCGATCTTCGCCGAGGTGGCGCAGCGGTGCGGCGCACTCGACGTCGCCTACTCGGACGACCCCGCCGACAGTGCCGCGCTCGTCGCCGCCAGGCGGATGATCCAGCCCGCCTACGAGAAGTACGCGCACACCCACGGCGGAGGGCAGCTCCTCGACGACGTCTGCCTGCCGCGCATGGCGATGCCCGAGTTCTGCGACAGGCTGAACGAGCTGCGGTCCCGATCGGGCCTGCGGATCGCCCTCGTCGCTCATGCCGGTGATGGGAACACGCACCCATCCGTGTTCTTCGACGCCTCCGATGCCGAGGAGACGGCGAAGGCGCAGGAGGTCTTCGGTGACATCATGCGCATCGGCCTGGAACTCGGCGGCACGATCACCGGGGAGCACGGCGTCGGCTACCTCAAGCGGAACTGGTTGAGCGAGGAGCTCGATGCCGGGGCGCAGCGGATCCAGCTTGCGGTCAAATCCGCCCTCGACCCGCTCGGCATCCTCAACCCCGGGAAGATGTTCGGCACCCTGTAGGCGCCGGCCTCAGTCAGGTCGGCATCACGGCCGAAGGTGGCAGTCGGTCGGTTCGGCACCGCGGCCTCAGCCCTCGGCGCGGCCCTGCCGCCAGTAGCCCATGAAGGCGACCTGCCGGCGATCGACCCGGACCTCCTGGACGAGGTAGCGACGCAGTCGCTTGACCGGTCCCGCCTCACCGGCGATCCACGCATAGAACGGACGGGAATCGGCCGCGGTGTCGCTCGAACTGACCTGCGCGGCCCGGGTCAGCGTGGAGGCGTCGTGCGAATCAGCGGTGACGGGCAGCGCGGCGGGGACGTCCCAGAGGATCTCCGCATCGATGTCGACGTCCTCGAGCGTGGCACCGGAACCACCGTGGTGCGGCGTCGGTGCGCCCACCTCGGCGAGGACCCTCGATTCAGAACGCACCGCCTCGCGCACGGCCGGTTCGAGGAGTTCGCCGTGGGCGGCCGAACCCCGGGCCAGCCACTGGACCTCGAACCTGGCCGGGGCGTCGAGCTCAAGGAAGTCGGCAGGGGCAGGGACTTCGAGGATCGCCCGACCGGCCACCCCGGAGTCCCGGAGGGAGTCGAGGATCGACGCGATGGCGGGCACGGCGGTCTCGTCGCCGGCCAGCAGGATCTGACGGGCACCGTCGGGAGCGAACTCCACCCCTCCATACTCGGCGCCGGCACGACGTGAGGGGCCGATGATGTGCAGTCGGTGCCCGACCTCCGCGGACTGCGCCCAGCTCGCCGCCGGGCCCGAATGGCCGGCGGCATCGGTGTGGAGGACCATGTCGACGACGAGTTCGCGTGTCTCGTCTCGCCATTCCCGGACCGTGTAGGTGCGCATGCACCCGCGCACGGCCGGATCGAGCTGCAGCCACGACTGATACCAGGACATCCCGGGATCGTGATCGGCGGAGAGGAACCCGAGCAGATCGAAGACGGGCTCGGCAGCCCCGGCCGGCGGGATGATGAGCTTGAAGCGCAGGTCGCGAGGATGTCCCGCGACCCCGAAGTCCTCCAGGCCGGGCCCGCCGAGGGTGACGCGCCGGAACGACGGGCTGAGGTCCTCGATCGCGACGACGGTGGCTTCGAATGCGAGGGGTGCTCGTGACACGTGTGCTCCTTCGTTCGCCGCGGTGCGGGGAACCATTTGGACGACGGGGACTGAGGTCGAGACGAGAATGTCGTTCGACCCTGCGGTCACCAGTCTACGCCAAAAGGTAAGGTAAGGCTATCCAAACGAACGATCAGCTGCGAATCCGCCTCCGCAGAGCATCCTTCTCCGATTCGGCGAGGAACGCGGCATCGACGGCGTTGTCAACGAACTCGCCGAGGCGGTCGGCACCGAAGATCTCGGCAGCGATGGCGAACTCGTGCTCCGAAGTCGTCGGGAAGAGCGCGGGATCGTCGGAGTTGATCGAGAGTCGCAGGCCCGCGGCATCCATCGCCGCGATCGATTCCCGCCGCCACGGGATGAGTGCACGACGCGATGTCGTGAACGCGACGTTGAAGATCACCCCGGCCGCGCGGCATCGCTCGACAATGTCAGGGTCGCGGAGAATCTGATACCCGTGATCGATCCGATCGCAGCCGAGCTCGTCGAGGGCCGTGGCGACAGTGGCAGCCGTGGGAGCATGCTCACCGGCGTGAGCAGTGCGTTTGAGCCCGTGGGCGCCGGCCAGCCGGAAGGCCTCGGCGAACTTCTCCGGCATCCCTTTGAGCTCGTAGAAGTCGAGTCCGATGCCCACGACCGCCTCGTCGGGGTGGGCGATGACGGTCTCCACCATCGCTGTGGCCTTCTCGGCGCTGTCCTCACGATTGACCGCCGCGATGGCACGGGCGTCGGTGCCCAGTTCCGTCCGGCCTCGGGCGATGCCCTCGGCGATTCCGGCGACTATCTCTGCGTAGTCCACTCCCGCATCCATGTGCACCGAGGGGCTGAAGGCGAACTCCGAATAGATGACATTGCTGTGCACCAGAGCGTCCTCCATCGCCTCGAACACGACCCGGGAGAAGTCATCGCGAGTGCGCAGGCTCTCGGAGATCAGCTCATAGACGCGCAGCAGCGGGAACCAGGGACCCCGGTCCTTCTCCTCCTCGGTCGGATCGGAGTTGATACGGGAATAGAGCTCTTCTGCGGGCCGCGGCAGACCGACGCTGTTGCGATCGGCGAGCTCGGCCAGCGTTGTGGCACGGACCGTTCCGGGGAGATGTACGTGGAGGTCGAGTTTGGGCAGCATGAAGGCTCCTTCGATGTGGGCGCGAATCGGCTCAGTGTGCGGCGGCGATGAAGAAGTAGATGAGGAAGGGCGTCATCACCCACATTCCGATGCTGACATCCTTGAACCTGCCGGCGGCCACCTTGACGAGGACGTGACTGAGCAGGCCCGCGGCGATGCCCGTGCCGAAGTTGCCCCACAGCAGCGTGCAGACGACAACGAGCGCCGCTGGGATCGCTGCGGTGAGATCGGAGACGTCGATCCGGGTGAAACCGGTGAGCATCTTCAATCCGATGTACATCAGGATCGGGGCGGTCGCCGCCTCGGGGATCATGGTGGCGAACGGGGTGAACAGGAGCAGCACGACGAAGCATCCGGCCGTCACGACCGAGGTCAGCCCGGTGCGCCCGCCCGCCTCGGAGCCAGCCGTGGACTCGGCGTAGGTCGTCACGCTGGGCGCGGCGAAGGCGGAGCCGGCCATGATCGCAACGGAGTCGACAAGGAAGGGCTTCTTGAGGTCGGCGCTGCGGTCGGCATCGATCCCGACCTTGTCGGCGACCGTCATGACGATGCCGGTCGCGGAGAAGAACTCGGCGGCGAAGAACGCGAAGAGGTAGGGGAAGTAGTGTGGGGCGAGCGCGCCGAGGATGTCGATGTCGAAGACGACGGGTCCGGGACTCTCCGGCGCCTGCAGGAGCGATCCGGGCACCTCGGTGACACCGAGCGGGATCCCGATGACGGTGATCACGGCGATGACGATGACGAACGCCCCCGGGACGTTCCTCGACTGCAGCGCGACGAGGACGATGAGTCCGAGCAGAGCCATGAACGCCGTGGGCGCGCCCAGATCGCTGAGAGCCAGGCCGTCCTCCTCGCCGATGACGAGTCCGGCGGAGCGGAAGCCGATGAACGCGATGAAGATCCCGATCCCGGACCCGATCGCGAGGCGCACGTTCGTCGGGATCATCGTCGTGATCAGGTTGCGGATTCCGAAGATCGTGAGGATGAGGAACGCGACCCCCGACCAGAACACCATCCCCATCGCGATGGGGACCGGGACGTTCTCCCCGAGGACCAGTGTGTAGGCGACGAGGGCGACTCCTCCCAGTCCGGGCGCCAGCACGAACGGCATGTTCGCGTAGACGCCCATCACCAGAGTCGCCGCGGCGACCAGGATGATCACCGCGGTGGTCACGGCGCCACGAGGCAGACCGGCATCGGCGAGCATCCCGGGGATGACGACGACCGTGTATGCCGAGGCGAGGAACATGCTGATCCCGGCGATGAGCTCTCTCCCGCCGGTGGTGCCCCTCGAGGTCAGCGAGAAGAATCGGTCGATCCCGTGGGATCGCGTTTCGGCAGTGGTCACGGACACCGGTGTGTGCTCCTTCGGGCTCAACGTCAGCTGCATGGCGCGCGGGCGGGCCCGAATGCGCCGGTCCATCCTTTCACAGGCTTCGTCCATCACCGCGTGATTTCTTGGAATGAGAGACCAGCTCGACAGCATCTCACGGATGCTGCCCGGCGCGGGCACCACGACGAGAGGGACGACCATGGCTTCCGAGCAGACGACGGCACCGAGATCCGACTCCGACGACGAGGTGATCCGCTCCCTTGCCGCAGGCGGCCCGAGCACGTGGTTCAGACCCGGACTGCCCGGCACCGAGGAGGTCATGCGCGACATCGCCGTCGACCCCGGCCTGATGGACGAGGCGGCCAAGAGGTTCGAACGCTTCGCCCCCTGGTTCGCGTCGACGTTCCCGGAGACGGCAGAGACGAACGGCATCCTCGAATCGCCTCTCGTCGAAGCCGGTGCCGTCCAGAGAGAGCTCAACGATCTCCTCGGCCTCGAACTGTCCGGGCGGCTGTGGCTCAAACGCGATGACGCCCTGCCGGTGAGCGGGTCGATCAAGGCGCGCGGCGGGTTCCACGAAGTCCTCGAATACGCCGAGGCGGTCGCCGCGGAGCACGGACTGGATCCGCACGACCCGGCCACCTACAGCAGCGCAGAGTTCAGCGAGAAGGCGCGCACGCATCACGTCGTGGTCGGATCGACGGGAAACCTCGGGCTGTCGATCGGCATCCTCAGCGCCTCCCTCGGATTCTCCGCGACAGTCCACATGTCCGCGGACGCCCGCGAGTGGAAGAAGGAGAAGCTGCGCAGCCACGGCGTCGAGGTGGTCGAGTACGAAGGGGACTTCGTCGAAGCGGTCGAAGCCGGCCGGGCCGCCGCCGAGGGGGCACCGCGGACTCACTTCGTCGACGATGAGGACTCGGTCAGCCTGTTCGCGGGCTACTCCGTGGCGGCTCTGCGGCTGGCCGAGCAGTTCGGGGCCAGCGGTGAGCCCGTCGACGCCGATCATCACCTCGTCGTCTACCTGCCCTGCGGGATCGGGGGCAGCCCGGGCGGGGTGACCTACGGTCTCAAACGCGTCTTCGGCGACAGCGTCCATTGCGTGTTCGTCGAGCCGAGCGCGATCCCCGCCATGTTCGTCGGCGTCCGGACCGGGCTCCACCACGACATCGCCGTCCAGGACATCGGACTCAGCGGCCAGACTGTCGCCGACGGACTGGCCGTCGCCCGTCCCTCCCGCTTCATCGGCCCGGTGATCCACCCGCTCATCTCCGCATTCGCCACGGTCACCGACGACGTCATCAGGGCCGGGGTCGGGGTTCTCCACGACACCGAGGGCATCGACGTCGAACCCTCGGCCGCGGCCGGGCTGACGATCCCGTGGCGGGCGCTCGCCGTCGAGGGCCGAGCGGATGCCGAGGGTGCGGCGGGGGGCCGGGTGCCCTGGCCTCTCGACGGTTCGACGAAGCACCTCGTCTGGCTCACCGGCGGCGCGATGGTGCCGGAGGACGAGCGCGAACGCTACGTCGCCGAAGGGAACAGGCTCAGGCATGTCATCGGCAACGAGGACCCGGCGCCGGTGAGCTTCTTCGACTGAGACCCGCACTCCCGGCGGCGACCGCCACAGTCAGGTGGGCTGCGACAGACCGGCCCCGGACCCTTTCCTGCCCTGGGCCAGGTACACGCCTGCGCCGAGGAGCATCCACACGGCGCCGATGATCAGGGCCAGTGGGCGGGCGTTGACCAGCACGAGGATGAGGAGCAGGCCCCCGACGACGGGGATGAGTCCATGGCGGAGCCAGCTGCGCTCCTCACTGCCGAGGCGTTTGACGAGGAAATAGCCGACCACCGAGGCCTGGACGAAGACGAAGGCCGTGAGGGCACCGACGTCGACGATCGACGTGAGCTGATCGAGACCGTCCGCCCGCGACGTCGCCCAGCCGGCGACGATGACGTTGCCCGCGGCCGCGACGAGGATCCCCTTCCAGGGGACCCCGGAGCGGGGAGACACCTCGGCGAGGAACCGGGGCAGGCGTCCCTGCCGACCCATGTCCATGAGGATGCGCGACCCCGCCGCCTGACCGATCATCGCGGAGAAGGCCGCTCCCGCGCCCTTGGCGAAGGCGAGCAGCCAGTGCACCCAGGTGCCCAGTGTGGCATCGACGGCGCTGTAGTAGGCGGCACCCTCCAGTTCGGGGGCGGCCCGCAGCTCCGCGGGAGTCACGGGCGAGAGCAGGGAGCCGACCCAGGTCTGGGCGACGAAGAAGATGCCGGCGATGACGAGGCAGATGAGCGTCGCCCGGCCGACGATCCGCGGTCCGCCCTTGGCCTCCTCGGAGAATGTGGCCAGGGAGTCGAAGCCCAGGTAGGAGAGGATGGCGACCGACACGGCACCGAGGACGGCGGTCATCGAGAACGCGTCCACCCCGGTCAGGGGCGAGAGCCAATCACGCGTCGGCCCCTCCGCGGCCAGGTGGACGAGGCCGAGGACCAGCACGAGTCCGAGCACGAGGACCTCGAGGACCACGACAAGGGTGATGACCCGGGAGGCGACCTTGACCCCGGCGAGGTTGAGCCCGGTGGTGACGACGACCGCAACCCCGGTGAACACCCAGATGGGAACCGAGGGGAAGATCGAATTGAGCGCGATCCCGGTGAACAGGTAGGCCACGGACGGGATGAAGAGATAGTCGAGGAGGATCATCCACCCGGCGATGAACCCGGTCCGGGGGCCGATCCCCGCCGTGGCGTAGGCGAAGACGGTGCCGGCACGCGGGATCTCCCGCGACATCCGCATGTAGCTGACCGCGGTGAACGACATGACGACGGTGGCGACGACATAGACGAGGGCGACGGCTCCGCCCGAGCGGGCGTCCAGGGTGCCGAAGACGCCGACGGCCGCCGCCGGGCCGATGAACACCAGCCCGATGAAGACGAGTTCGGTCAGACCGATGGTGCGGCGAAGCTCACCCTTGACCGCCGAGATGTCTGCGTTCATGTCATTCCTCCATCAGCTGCGGTGGTCGGAGAGAGTCAGCCCGCTCATCACGGCTCCGACCGTTGAACAATACCGCTTCTCGACACCTCGGCAACCGCTGGCTGCGAGTAATGTTGCCAGAGGCAGCGACATCTCCGTGAAAGGAATTGAGAATGATCGCCAAGCACGTCGGCCTTGTGTGGAATCCCTCCAAAGCGGAGAAGGAAGATCTGGAAGCGGCAATCCCGAGCGATCGCGACATCACCATCTCCTGGCACGAGACCGAGGAGGACGACCCCGGCGCCTCCGCCACCCGGAGCGCTGTCGCGGCCGGCGCCGAAGTCATCGTGGCCGCCGGCGGCGATGGCACGGTGCGCGCGGTTGCCGGTCAGCTCGCCGAGTCCCGGACCGAAGTCGAACTCGGCATCGTCCCCCTGGGCACGGGCAATCTCCTTGCCCGCAATCTCGGAATCCCGGTCAACAGCCTCGACGAGGCGATGACCCGGGCGATCGACGGAAATGCGCGCAGCATCGACATGGGATGGGTGGAGATCACCCTTCCGCACGGAACGGAGCGGCATCCCTTCGTCGTCATGGCCGGGTTCGGCATCGACGCGCATATGATCACCGAGACCGACGATGAGCTCAAGGACAAGGCGGGGTGGTTGGCCTATGTCGAATCGCTCGGGCGCGCAGTGTCGGCCAGTGACGTCATGGAGATCAAGCTGTCCCGCGAGGGGGAGCATGTCGGCGACGAGTCTGCGCACACGCTCATCGTCGGCAACTGCGGCACACTGCAGGGTGGCATCACGCTGCTGCCCGATGCCGATCCTTCCGATGGAGAACTCGACGTCCTCATCCTCAAGGCAGAGGGTCTGACGTCGTGGCTCGACACGATGAGGAACATGGTGTGGGACAACGGCATCCGGCGGATCATGTCCGCGGACAGCTCGGCGCAGAGCAGCGACAGCGCGCTCCATCAGCGTGTCACCTCACTGACCATCGAGCTCGAGAGCCCCCGCATCATCGAGGTCGACGGCGACGAGCTCGGCGAGACGTCGAAGATCGACGTCACCATCGAGCCTTCCGCGATCCGCGTGCGCTGAGGCCGGATCAGCCCGCGCGGTCCACGATCTTCGCGGCCACGGCCAGGTCCTCCCAGGACATCCCCGACCCCTTGAAGACGACGGTCCGATCCTCCGCCGGACGCACCTCGCCTGCGGTGAACTGCTTCATCGTGACCAGGGCGTCGGCATCGAGGGCTCCGTCCTGGATCGCCATGACGACGTCCCCGCCTTCGCGGAGGACGGTGCTGATGGACTCGACGACGACCGTCGCCGTGCGGAACAGCTCGGCGGGCAGCTCGCGGGCGTCGGGATCGTGGGAGCCGCAGGCCATCACCACGGCGCCCTGCCTGACCAGCTCCGCGGAGAACAGCGGGGTCCGGGCAGTGGTCGCGGTGACGATGATGTCAGCGGCGGACAGTGCGGCGTCCACCTCGGCGGTTCCGGCTTCGAGGACCCGACCCCGGTCCCTGACCTCGTCGCCCACCCGGCCGGGAGTCCGGACCACGAAGGTGACCTCGGCGAGGTCGACCTCGAGCACATCGGCGAGCGTGTCGACATGTCCCGTGCCCTGCGGTCCCGCGCCGAAGACCACGACTCTCACCGGTTCGGTGAACCGGCTCAGGGCAGGCCTGACCGCGGCCACGGACACGGCGGGAGTGCGCAGGGTGGTCAGCGCGGCACCGTCGAGGATCGACTTCAGCGTCATCGTCTGGGCGTCGTACATGAGGTACTGCCCCTGGATCCGGGGGAGGCCGATCTCTGCGTTCTTCACGGCCACTCCCACGAGTTTGACGCCGACCCAGTCGCCGATCTCGGCCGGCATCATGATCATGTTCCCGGCTGAGACATCCCTGATGGTGCGGGGAATGTCGTTCTCCGGCTCGAAGCCGTCGACGAGCGACTGTGTGAGGGCGTCAACCGCCTCGGCGGGGGAGAGGGTGGAGAAGACGGTGTCGGAATCGAGGTACTTCACGTCGTCCATCGCTGTGCACTTCCTTCGTCGGTGGGCGCCGGCAGCCGATCGGCCCAGGGGTGGACCCGCGACGATGGGCCCTGGCACCGACGATAGGCGATCGACGGCCGGCTCTTCCACTGCCTCCCCGGGGTGAAGGAGGCCCGCGTCGTCCGCCGCGGTCTCAGGCCGTCGGATCGACGAGGATCTTCACGGCCGTGTTGGCCTTGTCGAGGAGCACCGCGAAGCCCTCGTCGACGATGTGCTCGGGACTGATCCGCTTCGAGATGAGCGGTGCGAGGTCGAGGCCATCCCCGGTGGCCATGGCGATGGCGTCACGATAGTCCTCGTCGAGGTAGCCGAACATCCCCGCATAGGTGATCTCGGTCAGGTGCATCTCGGTCTGCACATCGAGGTCGAGCGGCCGGCTCGGAATCGCGATGACCTGCAGGTGTCCGCCGGGGCGGATCGCTGCGATCAGGTCGTGGGTGACCGGGATGACGCCGGCGCAGTCGAAGGCGATGTCGACCCCATTGCCCTCGGTGGCCTCGGCGACGATCGCCTGCAGGTCCTCATTCATGGGGTCGAGCGCGCGATCGGCCACCCCGTTGTCGAGTGCGGCCTGCCGACGAGCGGGATTGGGTTCACTGATGATGACGCGGACTCCCTTGGCCCGGAGCACGGCTGAGACCAGGACGCCGATGGGTCCGGCGCCACCGACGAGGGCGGTGTCGCCGGCGCGGGCACCCGACTTGCGGACCCCGTGGGTGGCGACGGACAACGGCTCGATCATGGCCGCCTGGTCAAGCGGGAGCTCGCCGACCGGGAACGCATTGGCCTCGGGCACGTTGACGAACTCACTCAGGCCACCGCCGGCGCCGGAGAGTCCGAAGCCGCGGGAATTGCGGCAGATGTTCGTCAACCCGGCGGCGCAGGCGGGGCAGGCTCCGCAGGGGACGTCGGCCTTGACGGCCACCGCGTCCCCGACGGCGAGCCCTGTGACTCCCGGCCCCACCTCGGCGACGGTGCCTGCGAACTCGTGTCCGAGGACGACGGGCAGGGTCCGGCCCGTGCGGGGCTGAGGACGGTCGGCGGTGGGAGTGGTGGGGTAGGCGGGGCCGTTGTGGAAGAGGTGGAGGTCGCTGCCGCAGATCCCTGCCCACGCGACCTTGATCTTGACCTCGCCCGGTTCCGGGGACGACGGCTCCGGGATGTCCTCGATGCGGAGGTCGTTCTGCCCGTAGTACATGACGGCTTTCATGACTGATCCTTTCGACGATCACTGTGGTCGCCGAGGTGACGGCGGCCGACATGCTCAGTCGTGTTCGCAGCTGGGCGTGCCGTCTCCGATGCTACTCCTGAGTATGCGCGCCGGAGGGCCCGTTCGAGGTGGTCTCTCACACACCACTGTGGGCGAGGGTTCTGCCGATCTCCTGCAGCCGGGCCAGGGCCGCGGCGATGAGGGGCTGGCGGCTCGATCCGCTGCGGATCCCGGTGAGGATCTTCCTGGAGGGGACGGGGTCGCCGCGCAGGGGAACCCGGTGCACCGCGTAGCCCTGCGGCAGTCGAGCCAGCCGGGGAATGAGGGCGACGCCGAGCCCGGCCGAGACGAGTGCCGCGCCGGTCTCCCATTCGTGGGACTGGTGAGCGATCTCCGGGTAGAAGCCCGCCGCCGCGCAGGCCGTGCGGACGAGGCGGTGGTACGGGGTGCCGGGATGGTCGAGGATCCAGCTCTCCTCGGCCGCGTCGCCGAGCGACACCGAGGCGCGACGAGCCAGCGGGTGATCGTCGGGCACGAGGAGATCGAGCCGGTCGCTGATGAGCGCGGCCTGCTCGAACCGTGCATCGCTGCGCGGGGGCAGCGGATCGGTGGCGACGACGACCGCGACGTCGGCCTGCTCGGAGAGGAGGAGCTCGAAGCACTGCTCCGGGTCCGCCTCGATGATCGAGACCCTGCTGCCGGGAAACTCCGTCATCACCCCCTCGGCGGTCGGCGGCAGCAGGGTGGCCGCCGCCGTGGAGAATCCGCACAGGCGCAGGACCCGGGTGCTGAGGATCGCTCCCGTGTCCGCCTCGGCGATCTCGCCCTTGATCTCCTCCCAGCGGGTGAACAGCTCCTGGCTCCGCTCGAGCAGCAGCGTGCCGAGGCTCGTCAGTCGCAGGCCGCGTCCCCGCGGCTCGACGATCGTGATGCCCAGGTCCTTGCTCAGGGACCTGAGCTGGTGGGATACGGCCGACGGGGTGTAGCCGAGGCGTCCGGCGGCCGCGGTGATGGTGCCGACCTCGGCGACGACCCGGAGCACATGCAGGCGATGATCGATCATGCAATATCTTTGCACAGTCAGATGGAAAAGGATTCGCTTTTATTCATCGGAGTTCGGGCGGACACTGGCAGGGAGGACTGATCTTTCGTGAAGGGGCGGTGAGGACATGACGATGGCGCCGGAGGCGCGCACGCGGCGGTCAGGCGAAGGCGAGCCACCCGCGGCCCGGGATGCACAGGGTCAGCCCGGGCCCGGTTCGACCGCGCCGGGCCCCGATCTCGACGCACTCATCGACGGTCGCCGTCCCGGCTACTGTCTTGAGGCGCCGTTCTACACCTCCCAGGAGTTCTTCGAACGCGACGTCGAGGCGATCTTCGCCTCGAGCTGGATCTTCGTCGCCTCCACCGCCGAGGTGCCCGAACCCGGGGACTTCGTCACCGTGGAGATCGGCAGGTACTCGGTCATCGTCATCCGCGACGACGAGGGGGGCATCCGCGCCCACCACAATGTCTGCCGCCATCGCGGCACCCGGCTGCTGAATGAGGCCGCCGGTTCGGTGGGCAACATCGTCTGCGGCTACCACCAGTGGACGTACACGCCGACGGGGCAGCTGATCTCCGCCGGAGTCCAGGCCCCCGATTTCAACAAGGCGTGTTTCGCGTTGCGCTCGGTGGGCGTCAGAGTCGTCGCCGGACTCATCTTCATCTGTCTCGCCGCCGACCCGCCCGAGGACTTCGACGACTTCGCATCCGTGATCGAGCCCTATCTGGCTCCGCACGCGATCGACCGGGCCAAGGTCGCCGCGCAGGTCGACCTCGTCGAGGACGCGAACTGGAAGCTCGTGATGGAGAACAACCGCGAGTGCTATCACTGCGAAGTCGGCCACCCGGAGCTGACCTGCACCTTCTTCCCCACCTACGGCTATGAGCCCGACGAGATCCCGAGCCGTCTGCTGCCCGCCTATCAGCGCTACCTCGACGCCGAGGAGCGGCTGCACGAGAACTGCCGCCGCAATGGTCTGCCCTATGCCCTGGTCGAAGAGCTCAGCGGCAGGCCCACGGCTTTCAGGATCGAGAGGGCCGCACTCGACGGGAAGGGCGAGTCGTACACGATGGACGGAGGCGCCGCCTCGGCGAAGCTCCTCGGCGACCTCGACACCTTCGTCCTCGGCCGGGCCACGCTCCACGTCCAGCCGAACATGTGGTTCCACGCGATGGGCGACCACGTCGTCACGTTCAGCCTGGTGCCCCTGGGGCCGGACAGGACTCTGGTGCGCACCACGTGGCTCGTCAGCGCCGAGGCGGAGGAGGGCGTCGACTATGACCTCGACAATCTCACCGCGGTGTGGATCAAGACGAACGAGCAGGACGCCCTGTTCTGCGAACGCGGTCAGCTGGGCGTGTCCTCGCCCGCGTACGTGCCGGGCCCCTATGCCCCCACCGAGGAGCATCTCGAGGAGTTCTGCACCTGGTACATCGAGCGACTCAAGGCCCACCGCGAGAAGGTCGCCCCGCAGGCACCCGCTCAGGCGAGTGCGGGCTGACTGAAAGCAGGAGGCGCCATGGAGTACCGTCGTTCGACCCTTCCCACCTCGGTGAAGGAGCCGGAGTCGAAGTTCACGTTCCGCGTGCCCAACCGACGGGCGCGTGCCGTCACGGCCCCGGCCCCGGCATCGGCTCCAGCGCACCCGGCGCTCGCCCTCCACGGGGCGTTCTCCTCGGCTGAGCCGGCACCGCCCGGGGCGCTCGCCTCGGCGGAGCCGGCGCCCGATGAGCTCACCGGAATGGTCGACGTCGTCGGCGTCACTCAGGTGACCCACGACGTGAAGACCTTCGAGCTGCGTGCGGGGTGGATGGAGTCCGTCGACTTCGAGCCGGGCCAGTACGTGACGGTGCGGGTGCCCGAGCTCGGGCTCGAGCGCTGCTACTCGATCTCCTCGGCGCCCTTCGGCACCAACACCTTCACCATCACGGTCAAACGCGTGTCGGGGGGAGCGGTGTCGAACCATCTCCACGATGCGGTCGGCGTCGGCGGGAGCCTGCACGTCGACGGACCCTACGGGCTGTTCAGCACCAGCTTCCACCCCGCGGCCACGCATCTCTTCATCTCCGGAGGCTCGGGCATCACCCCGATGATGTCGATGGTGCGCGCGCTGCTCGCCGATCCCGGGCAGCACCCGACCGACATCGTCTTCGTCCACAATGCCGCCACCCCCGACGACATCATCTTCCGCGCCGAACTCGACCAGTTGGCCGAGGTGCCGGGCATCCGGGTGGTGACGATGTGCTCCCGCGACTCGGTGACGGAGGTGTGGGCGGGGCGCCGCGGCCGGATCAGCGCCGACGTGCTCGCCGAGGCGGTCCCCGGGCTGGGTGACCGTGAGGTCTTCGTGTGCGGGCCGGCCGGCTACAGGGAGTCCGTCCGGGACGCTCTCGCCCGCCTCGGCGTCGACGACCGGCGCGTCCATGAGGAGTCCTTCGTCTTCGCGATGAAACCTGCCGACCGCCTGGCTCGCGCCGAGGCGCGGGCGCGGGAGTTCGCCGAGCGGGACGGGGCGGCCCGCCAGGACTCCACCGGGCCCGGGTGGGGAGAGTGCACCCCCTTGGCGAGATTCGGCATCGAATTCCGCAGCACCGGCACCCGCATCGACTGCGATCCCGGCACTACGGTCCTCGACGCCGCGGTCCGGGCCGGACTCACGGTTCCCTCCTCCTGTGCGGAGGGAATGTGCGGAACCTGTAAATCCGTCCTGGTCAGCGGTGAGGTCGAGATGAGGCACAACGGAGGGATCCGACCCAAGGAGATCGCGGCCGGAAAGTTCCTTCCCTGCTGTTCGACGCCGAAGAGTGACCTCGTCGTCGAGTGAGCGCCGGCCACGGGTTCCATCGGCGCGACCGTCGGCGCACTCGTGGACTGCAGTCGGATTGTCAGGGAGCAGATGGTCGATTTCACACATCGAGATCGACCATCTTCTCCCTGAGAATCTCGAGGTGATGACCAGCCGCAGGCCACCTCCGCCTGCTCGCGGTCGTCGGCTCCGGGTCAGAGACCGATGCCGACGCGAAGTCCCTCAAGGACTGCGGCGTGGACGCTGCGGGAGGCGACGGCATCACCGATCCGATAGAGGGTGAAGGGAACGGCCGGAGCGTCGCCCGCGTCGGCTGCGGACGCCTCACCGGGCGACGGCTGCCGTTCACCCGTGACCCACGCCTCCAGGTCGACCCTGCCGCGATTGCTCGAGAACGGCTTGAGGGCGAAGTAGAGCTCGTCGCTGGGCATCGTGCCGTGGTCGACGACGACCGCCTCGGTCGACCATGTCGTCTCCCGGCCCGAGTATTCATTGCGGGTCGTCGCCAGCAGGGTTCTCCCCTCACCTCTGACGCTGCCGACCAGGCGTTCACCCAGTTGCACGGTGACGCCGCACTCGGAGAACACCTGCAGGTAGGCGGGCGAGTTCATCGAACCGACGTCGATCCCGATGGTTCGTTCGGGACTGACATATGTCACCTCCTGACCGTTGCGAGCCAAGCGCTCGACTGCGTCGAGGGCGGGATACGAACCGTGGTCGTCATAGACGAGGACCCGCCGCTTCTTCCGGAGCTGATCATTCATCACGTCCCAGACGTCGGACAGGCCCGAGGCCCCGTCCCCGAGGACATCGGTGTCGGGGATTCCGCCGGTGGCGACGATGACGACATCGGGGGCCAGGGCGCGAACATCGTCGAGCTCGGCGAGCGTGTTGAAGCGGAAGCCGACGCCATGCTTCTGCGCCTGCTGGTATCGCCAATCGACGATGCCGATGAGATCGCGACGTCGCTCGGAGCGGGCCGCGATGCGGACCTGACCCCCGTGGTGAGCGTCGGCCTCGAACACGATCACCTCGTGCCCGCGGACGGCCGCGACGCGCGCGGCCTCGAGACCGGCCGGCCCGGCCCCGATGACGACGACTCGCCTCCGCCCTCCTCGTCCACCCTGGGGAGGCTGCGGATCCGGGGTCACCTCCTGCGGCAGGTGCTCCTCCCGGCCGCTGGCCGGATTGTGGATGCAGGTCGCCGCCCCCGAGGTGTAGATGCTGTCCAGGCACAGATTGGCACCGACGCAGGGTCGGATGTCGTCCTCGCGCTTCTCCTCGATCTTGCGGACCAGGTAGGGGTCGGCCAGCTGAGCCCGGGTCATGCCGACGAGATCGACGCAGCCGTCCTCGACGGCGTACCTCGCGGTGGGAACATCGGCGATCCGGGCCGCATGCAGGACGGGAATGTCGATGGCCGCTCGCATCCGACGGCAGATCTCCAGCCACGGGGCCGAGGGCGTCCCCATGCCGGGGATGGCCTCGGCGAGTTCCCGGTCGGAGGCGATCGTTCCCACGTTGAGGTTGAGGAAGTCGATGCCGTGCGCGGCGTAGTGCTCGAGGAGCTCGATGGCCGAGGCTTCTGTCATCCCGCCCTCGCGGCGTTCGTCGACGGCCATCCTGGTGCCGACGACGAAGTCGTCCGGAACCGCCGCGCGGATCGCGTCGACGACGTCGAGGAAGAACTTCGCGCGGTCGAAAAGGTCTCCGTTGTACTCGTCCTCGCGCCGATTGAGCCACGGCGAGAGGAAGGTGTCGAAGATGTGGCCCGCATGCAGGATCTCGAGGCCATCGAACCCGGCCTGGGCCACTCGTTTCGCAGAGGACGCGAAATCGGCGACGACCCGTTCGAAGTCGAAGTCCTCCATCGCCTTGGTGAACGACCGATGGGCGGCTTCGCGGTTCCTGCTCGACGAGATCAACGGCAGCCAGTCGGCGGCGAAGTTCGACGACCGCATCCCGAGGTGGGTGAGCTGGATCATGACGGCGGCGCCCTCGGCGTGGCAGTCCTCCGCGATCGCCGCCAACCACGGGATCACCTCGTCGGTGCTCAGGTCGATGTTTCCGAAGGCCGCCGGCGAGTCCTTTGACACCACGGCGGACCCGCCCATCATGTTCAGCCCGACCCCGCCCCGGGCCTTCTCCCGCAGATAGAGGCGGTAACGGTCCTTCGGCATCGCCTGCTCCGTGTACGCCGGTTCATGGGAGGTTGACACGATGCGGTTGCGAACCGTGAGTGAACCGAGCCGGAACGGCTGGAGCAATGGGTCGTGGGACACGGTTCCCCCTTCTTCGCAGGAACGTTCGCGGAAACGGACAGCTAGTCGGTAATCGATAACCGACCTGTGCACTCTATCGTCCGCCGCCCGCATTTATGCTGTCAATAGGCTTCCGGCAGATCCTGAAGTGAGCATCAGGAGCGGCCGCCGGACCGGAGATGAGGTGACGTGATTCCAGACCGACCGCAGCCTGGTCCATCCCTGCGCGAACATGCGCTGACCGTCATCCGCCACGCCATCACGACCGGTGAGCTGGACGAGGAGCGGATCTACTCGGCGGCCGGGCTGGCCAAGCAGCTGGGCATCTCCCTGTCCCCGGTGCGCGAGGCGATGATGTCGCTCGTCGCCGAGGGCACCGTCGAGGCCGTCCCCAACCGAGGATTCCGCCTGGTGCCCGTCACCCGCGACGACCTCGAGGAGATCATCCGCATCCGGTCCCTGCTCGCAGTGCCGGCCGCCGAAGAGCTGTGCCGACGCGTCGGCGACGCCGATGCGTCGATCCGTGACCAGATGCGGTCCCTGCGTCATTTCGCGACCGCTGCGATCACCGCCGCGGAGGCCGAGGACCGAGCGGGTTTCATGACCGCCGATCGTGAGTTCCACGAACGCCTTCTCGAGTACGGCCTCGGCCACCGGGCGGCGGCCATCAGCCTGCGTCTGCGCGATCAGTCCCGCGTGTTCACCCACGACGAGGACTCCCACAAGGTGGACCTCCTGTCCGCGCGGGAGCTGGTGGAGATCGTCGACCTCATCGAAGCGAACAGGCCCGCCGAGGTGGGTCGGCTCGTCGTTCGGAACCTCTACTACTTCAAACGCGCAGACGCCTGAGGCGCACCGTGGTGGGTGAACGCGGCCGCCTGCGCGTTCGCGTTTCCCACGATCTCCGGCCGACAGCGACCGGGGCTCAGGTCAGTGGCGCAGTGCCACCCTGTTCCAAGCTGTCGGAGGGTGTTTCGTCGCTCGGCGTCGGCTCCGACGGTGAGTCCGGTGCCGGGGGCGTCGGTTCGGGTTCGGGGGCCGGCTCGGGATCGGGCGAGGTGACCGGCTCCTCGGTCGCGGGCGACTCCGAGGGTGCCTCGGGCGATTCGTCCGGGCTGGGACCGGACGGTGTCCGGCCACTTGGAGGGTCCTCGTCGGGACCGGGTCCGATCCAGGGTTCCTCCTGCAGCTCGCCGCGTTCGCCCTCGCGGTCGGGATCCTGCGGCGACGGTGTTCCGGCAGTCCCGGTGTTTCGGCTTCCGTCGGCGCGCGACGGAGTCCCGTCGGTCGTCTCCTCCGGCTCGGTTCTGTGGTCGTCGTCCGTCCCCACGGCCGGCTCGGGGTGATCGCCGGGGACCGTCGCCGGTTCCGTCTCGTCGGGTTCGCCGCCTGGGGATGAGGGGCCGGCAGGGGCGCTGGGCGTGTCGGCGTCCGAGCGATAGCTCGTGTCCTCGGTCTCGGGAGAGGCGAAGGAGAACCCGAGGAGTGTCGCGGCCACAGCGATGGCGGCAGCGACGGCGGGGATCAGGATCGATTTCGGAAGGGTTCTCTTCCGCTCACGGGCGGCCGCAGCCTCCGCAGCTTTTGGTGATTCGGTCGCGGCCGCATCGATCGGTGCGGCCGCGGCGGGCGCAGCAGCTGCCTCGGCCGGTTCCGTCACGGCTGCGAGGGCCGGGCCGTTCGTTCCGAGATGGGGGTCGGCAACCGACGCGGCCAGCGTGTCGGCCAGCCGTTCGATGACGGTCGGGGAGGTCAGCAGTGCAGGGATGAGCAGGGATCGACACCGGAGGGAGAACTGCGTGATCTGGGTGGCGACCACCGTGCATCGAGCACAGCTGTCCAGATGGGCGCGGACCGATCGCCTGCGTGGGGGACTGATCCTGCCGGAGGAGTACTCTGCCAGTCGCGCGATGATCCTGAGGCACTCATGGTCAGTGTCTGCCGGGGAGGGCTGGAGTTCGAGCCAGGCGTCCTGGAGCCCGCGACGGGCGCGCACGGCCAGCCGCGTCACGGCGTTGGGAGCGATGTCGAGGCGGTCGGCCACCGACCGCGGGGAGAGCCGCTCGACCTCCCGCAGCCATAGGATGCGCTGCCAATTGTCGGGCAGAGAGGACAGGGCCGCGGCCACCAGGCTGGGGTCGAGATCCTCGGATTCGCCGAGGTGAGCGGCGGTGCCCACCTGCGCCGCAGATCGGCTCGCGACCTCGTCATGCACAGCCTGCTTCAGCAGGATCGCGAAATCGCCGGTCCGGTCGTCGTCATCGCTCGGCGGCTCGCCGATCAGGACCGTCTTGAGGACAGAGAGGAACGACTCATCGACCGCGTCCCGGGCAGCGGTGGCACCGAGGGACGCGGACGCGACGGTCAGCGCCCCGTCACGGTGGCGGCGGTAGAGCTCGGCGTAGGCTCCGGCGGTTCCGG
Source organism: Brevibacterium sp. (assembly GCA_031179165.1). Classification (GTDB taxonomy): domain Bacteria; phylum Actinomycetota; class Actinomycetes; order Actinomycetales; family Brevibacteriaceae; genus Brevibacterium. The sequence goes on along the minus strand of JAPSIC010000015.1, from coordinate 5,679 downwards.
CACCGATGAGCGAGAGCAGGTCTTCGTCGGTGATCTCGGCGAGGTTGTCCCCGGGCTGATGAAGGTGCGCGTCCATCCGGTCCTGTTTTCGATCGAGCTCGTCAGTGATGTCTGCCGGGAATGCCCGGTGGCATGGACACCGGACTCGCGGTCCGGAGGGGGATCGTTCCTGCCGGAACAAGTGTACGCGACCCCTCTGCCCGCCCGCGCTCGCGGTCGCGTCCTGCTCGTCGGCACGCGCAAGCGCCCGCCCGCGCTCGCCGGCACCCGGCTCGTCTACTCCTTGACGACGCGGAACTGCCGCAGCTGAGGATCGGCGCTGCCGCGCACGTGCCCCGAGGGGCTGGCGGCAACGGCCTGGAGGAACTCGATGGTCTCCTGATTGATCTCCTCGCCCGGCAGGACGTTCGGGATCCCAGGAGGGTAGGCGGCCAGTGAGCTGACACTGATGCGGCCGACCGCCTCGGCGGCGGGCACCAGTTCGGACTCGCCGAAGAAGGCCTCGCGCGGGAGCCTGACGAGCGCGCCCGCCTGGGGCAGCGGAGGAATGTCCGATGCCCGAGAGGACGAGGTCGGAGAGGACTCAGCCGCAGCCGCGCCCTGTTCGAGCCGGATTTCGTCGAGGGCGGCCAGGAGCCGGGTTATCTCGGGGGACTTGCCCAGCCCGATGAGGACGACGATCGTCGTCGCCGTCGCCATCTCGACGTAGACCCCGTGCTCCTGCGCCAGCCGCTTGCGCACGGCATGCCCGTCGAGGCCGGTGGAGGTGATGTCGATGGGCAGCCGGAACGGGTCGATGTCGACGACGTCGTTGAAGCTCATGAAGTCGCCGGAGAGCAGGTGGTAGTGCTCGCTGCCCTCGATCTGGGCCCGCAGGTGGCGGATGTTGTCGAGGGAGGCCGCGATCTCATCGTGGGCGTCGACGAGCTCGCGGCGGGCGATGTCGATCGAGGCCATGAGGTGCGCGTTCTCGCTGGTCGAGGCCGTCATCATGAAGGCGCGTTCGAGGGCGGGCTCGATCCGATCGGCGAACTCGGTGTCGCCGAGGTGGAGGAGCGCGGACTGGGTGAAGGATCCCGCCAGCTTGTGCGTGCTCATGATGACGACATCGGCTCCCTCGGTGACGGGAGAGGCCGGCAGGTCGGGATGGAATCCGAAATGGGCACCCCAGGCGGCGTCGACGATGAGGAACGCGCCCGCTTCGTGGGCCACCTCGGCAAGCGCCCTGACGTCGGCGACCGCGCCGAAGTAGCTCGGGGTCACCAGATAGACCGCGGTCACCTCTTCCGGGTGCGCGGCGATGGCACGGCGCAGGGAGTCCGGGGTGACGCCGTGGGCGATGCCGTTGACCTCGTCGACACTGGGGGAGACGAAGCCGGGGTGGAGGCCGGCGAGCACGATGCCGTCGATGAAGCTCGAATGGGCGCTGCGCTGGGTCACGACGCCGGTGCCGAGGGTGCCCACGGCCAGGGCGGCCATCCGATTGCCCTGGGACGAGCCGTTGGTGAGGAACCAGGTGCGCCGGGCGCCCCAGGCCTCGGCGGCCAGCTGCAGCGCTTCGTCCTTCGGGGTGTCGGTGCCCAGGTCAATGCCGTCGAAGAGCGGGGGGATGTCCAGGGAGAGGATGTGCTCGCCGAAGAAGTCGACGAGTCCGGCGGAGACCCCGCTGCCGGTGCCCGCATGACCGGGGGTGCAGAGGAACTGCGAATCGCGGACAGCGGCAGCGTGGAGCGCGTCCGCATAGGGCGCGCGCGAGGTCCTCGCCTGGTGGGAGGCCCGGGCCGAGGGGTCGGATGGGGAGGGCATGGGAAGATCCTGGTGCACGGTCATGTGTTCAGACTAGGGAAGTCGCCCTTGTCGGAGAACAGCAAGTTTCCTACAGTGATGTATACCCACTATTGAACTGCTGCGCGGAGGATCATGGAAGCTCTCGATACCAGGGGACTGCTCGCGCTGACCGCGATCTCCGAGTCCGGGTCCGTCTCCGCCGCGGCCGCCTCCCTCGGGTGGAGTCAGCCCACCGTCAACCATCACCTGCGCAATCTCGAACGCCACCTCGGCAGCACCCTGATCGAGAAGAGTCCGCGCGGCTCCCGTCCCACCGTCGTCGGCAGCCTCGTCGTGTCCCGGGCGGTCGAGATCCTGGGCCTGTGCGAGCGCCTCGGCGACGAGGTCGCACTGTGGCGCGAGGCGCAGGCGGTGCCGGTGAAGATCGGAGCCGTGCCCACGGTCGGCGCGCGCGTGATCCCGAAGCTGCACCACGAGTTGCAGAAACGACCCCGCTGGACGGTCGCCGACGAGTCCGCTGCGTCCGAGGGGGCGAGCGTCGCCGCCGCCCTCGATGTGACGATGGACGAGCATGCCAAGCTCGTGGCCCGGCTGGAGTCGGGGGAGCTCGACCTCGCCCTGCTCGTGTCCACCGACGTCGACCGGGCCTGGATCCCGTCGACGCTGACGGCGGAGCATCTCTACTCGGAGCAGCTCTTCCTCTGCGTGCCGAGGTCCGCCGGTCCCGTCCCCGTCGATGCCCAGGGGCTGCCGGACTTCACCGCCGTCCACGCCCAGACCTGGGCGTTCAGCATCGACCCCGGCGACGCCATCGACGAGGTGGTCCGGTCCTTCTGCCTGGCCGCCGGGTTCGAGCCGCGGGTCGGCATGCGGATGGACGACTACGCGGCGATCATCCGGATGATCGCCGCCGGGCTGGCGGTCGCGATGATCCCGGAATCCTCCCTGCCCGACGACTCCGCGATCGACGTCATCCCCATGCCCCTGAGCACCTGCCGCCGCGACGTGCTCCTCGTGTCTCGGCGACAGGCGCCCGGAGGGCGGGCGCAGGCGCGCCGGCGTGACCCGATCGTCGCCGCCCATGACGCCGCCATCGCCGAGGTGATCGCCGACGTCGGTGCGGTCACCGCGCGGTGGCGGTGACCGTGTGTTCCGGCCGGCGGTACGGGAGGTGCGGGCGGCCCGAGAGGTGCTGGGCGGTCCTCAGCCGGCGGCGGCGGCGAGCGCGCAGGAGCTCTTCGCCTGCTGCCGGTAGCCGGAGAGGAACTCGCCGAGGCGGTCGATCGCCTCGCCGAGCACCTCGGTCGAGGGCAGGGTGACGAGCCGGAAGTGGTCCGGGCGGGACCAGTTGAAGGCGGTGCCGTGGGAGATGAGGATCTTCTGCTCCCGGAGCAGGTCGAGGGCGAACTGCTCGTCGTCGACGATGTCGAACTTCTCGACGTCGAGCTTGGCGAACAGGTAGAGGGCACCGTCGGCGCGATGGGCCGAGACGCCGTCGATGGCATTGAGTCCCGCATGCGCCAAATCCATCTGCGCGCCCAGCCGGCCCTGCGGCAGGACCAGGTCCTCGATCGACTGCTTCCCGCCGAGGGCCGCCTGGATCGCATGCTGGGCGGGCACGTTCGCGCACATGCGCATGTTGGCCAGCAGGGTGATGCCCTCGATGTAGCTGCGGGCCGCGGCCAGGGGACCGGTGATCGCGAGCCAGCCGGAGCGGTAGCCGGCGATCCGGTACGCCTTGGACAGTCCGGAGAAGGTCAGGCACAGGACGTCATCGCCGGTGAGGGTGGCCATGTTGACCATCTCCACGCCGTTGTAGGTGATCTTCTCGTAGATCTCGTCGGCGAAGACCATCAGCCCGTGCCGGGCGGCGATGTCGGCGATCGCCTTGAGCGTCTCCTCCGGGTAGACCGCGCCGGTGGGGTTGTTCGGGTTGATGACGACGATGCCGCGGGTGCGGTCGGTGATCCGCGCCTCGAGGTCCTCGAGGTCCGGCATCCAGCAGTTCTCGTCGTCGCACCGGTAGTGGACGGGCGTTCCTCCGGACAGGGCGACCGACGCTGTCCACAGCGGGTAGTCCGGGGTGGGGACGAGGATCTCGTCGCCGGGATTGCACAGGGCCTGCAGGGACAGGGTGATGAGCTCGCTGACGCCGTTGCCCAGGAACACCTCCTGGGGGCCGAGGTTCGTGATCCCCCGCGTCTCGTAGTACTGGACGACGGCGCGACGGCCGGAGAGGATGCCGCGTGAGTCCGAGTAGCCCTGCGCCACGGGCAGCTGCCTGACCATGTCGACGACGATGGCCTCGGGGGCTTCGAAGCCGAAGGGGGCGGGGTTGCCGATGTTGAGCTTGAGGATGGAGTGGCCCGCCGCCTCCATGGCTTCGGCCTCTTCGAGGACGGGTCCCCGGATGTCGTAGAGGACATTGGCCAACTTGGAGGACTGCCTGAACATGGGAATCGTGGAACCTTTCGTGAAAGATGCTTCCGCCCCCTACGCTATGTTCTGCTCCGAGGCGGTCCCAAGCTGCGAGAGGCACGTTTCGGAAACCTTTGCCCGCCGTGGCCCGAGGTGCCTGGCCGGCCGGATTTGCCGCGTGCATCGATGACTGTCAATATAGAAGCATGTCGAACCAGACCTCTGCCTCCGCTCCGGCCGTCACGCATCGCCTGTCCACCCTCGACAAGTGGCTGCCCGCCTGGATCGGACTGGCGATGGTCACAGGCCTCCTGCTGGGGCAGTTCGTCCCGGCCGTGTCCGAGCTCCTGGGGCGAATGGAGATCGGGGGCATCTCGGTGCCCATCGGCCTGGGCCTGCTGGTAATGATGTATCCCGTGCTCGCGAAGGTCCGCTACGACAAGGTCGCCGCGGTGACCGGGGATCGCAGGCTCCTCGTCTCCTCCCTGGTCCTCAACTGGTTGGCCGGTCCCGCTCTCATGTTCGCCCTCGCCTGGCTGTTCCTGCCCGACCTGCCCGATTTCCGGACCGGACTCATCATCGTCGGTCTGGCCCGCTGCATCGCCATGGTCGTGATCTGGAACGATCTCGCCTGCGGCGACCGCGAGGCCACCGCCGTGCTGGTCGCGATCAACTCCGTCTTCCAGGTCGTGATGTTCTCCGTGCTCGGCTGGTTCTACCTCACTGTGCTCCCCGGCTGGCTCGGCCTCGACACCCAGGGGATGGACGTCTCGATGGGGCAGATCGCGCTCAACGTGCTCGTCTTCCTCGGGGTGCCGCTGCTCGCCGGATTCGCCTCCCGATTCCTCGGTGAGGCGCGGCGGGGTCGCGAGTGGTACGAGGAGAAGTTCCTGCCCGTCATCGGACCGTGGGCGCTGTACGGCCTGCTGTTCACGATCGTCCTGCTCTTCGCCCTGCAGGGGGACGCGATCATCGCCAACCCGCTCGACGTCGCACGGATCGCCCTGCCCCTGCTCGTCTACTTCGGACTCATGTGGTTCGCGGGGCTCCTGCTCGGCCATCGCCTCGGCCTCGGCTACGCCCGCTCGACGACCCTGGCATTCACGGCGGCCGGCAACAACTTCGAGCTCGCGATCGCCGTGGCGATCGGCACCTTCGGGGCCAGCAGCGGGCAGGCCCTGGCCGGGGTCGTCGGGCCCCTCATCGAGGTGCCGGTGCTCGTCGGACTCGTCTACGTCTCCCTGTGGGCGGCACGCAGATGGTTCCACACCGATCCCTATGTCGGGCTCCAGACCGCCGAGGTGGTCACACGATGACGGACACCACAGCCGCCGTGACCGGCGTGGGGTGCGCACCGATAGCGACCTCGGCGCTCGACCCGGAAGCCGCCGTGGCACTGACCGGGGTCCTCAAGGCGCTGGCGGATCCGCTCCGGCTGCGGATGCTCTCCGCGATCGCCGCGGACCCGCGAGG
>JAPSIC010000014.1 GCA_031179165.1 Brevibacterium sp. | reverse complement strand
GCAGGGGTGCCGCGGCATCGTGCTTTCCGGTGACGACGGCCGAGATCCGGTCGCGCATCCTCGCCATGGTCGGCTCGAGGCCGCGGAACAGCTGTCCGGTGCCGACGAAGTCCTGCCACCGGGCATTGACCTCGCCGTGGAGGACCCGTCCGTCGGAGAACACCTGGAACAGTCCGTCGTGAGCGGTTCGGAAGTGCGCATCGAGGCCGTGCCGCAGCGCCTCGTAGGCCGTTTCCTGGCTCTCGACGAAACCGGCCAGGGTCTTGACCTGGGCGGGCAGCGCGGCGATGGAACCGTCAAGGGTCCGACGCCGGATCCGATCCTGCGCATCGGCCTCGCTGCTCACCTCCTCGACCCAGGAGCGGATCGGGTAGATCGCCGAGTGGGGCAGCAGACCGTTCTCGAGGGCGAGCTCGGCGACGGAGAAGATGGGAGAGTTCGCGAGCCCGGCTGCGGACAGCAGGCTGGACAGATGGTGGCGGACCTCTCGGTTCGCTTCCGGCGGGACTCGGTCGAGGACGATCGCGACGGAGGTGTGCCGGGCCGCCGCGTCCTGCAGCAGCGCCCACGGCGCCGCATCGGCGTAGCGGTTCGCCGTGGTCACGAACAGCCAGAGATCGGCCGCCATCAGGATGCGCCTGGCCAGGGCCCGATTCGATTCCGCCACGGAGTCGATGTCGGGGCAGTCGAGGATGGCGGTGCCGGCGGGCACCCGTTCTTCGGCGATGAGGATCACGGCCGGTTCGTCACTGGCGTGGTCGGTGCTGCGCGGGAGATCGGCGAGGAAGTTCGCGGACTCGAAGTATCCGGTGTCCGCCGGGTTGTGCACGACGATCGGGTTGCCCGTGGTCGGACGACGGACCCCGGCGGGGCTGATGGGGCGTCCGACGAGCGAATTCACCAAGGTCGACTTGCCCGCTCCGGTCGAACCTCCGACGGCGATCATGAACGGGATCCTGGCGCGGTTGGTCCTCGGCAGCAGGTAGTCCGTCAGTTCCGAGGACAGCTGACGGTGCAGCCTGCGTCCTTCCGGCGAGTCCTCGGTCTGCATGGGGAAACGCGTTTCCGAAACCCGCTTCGCTATCTCGCTCAGGGCTTGACCCACTGGTGGCGTCACCGCACTCTTACTGTCTGTCATCACGCATCCACTCTGTACGTTTTCACAGCGTCACACCAATTGCCACGCCGTGTCGCGTTCAAAAGCTGTGCGTGGTGACGGTGATTCGGCGGCCCCGGGCCGACCGCGAGGCCCGCGATGTCCGGGCAGCGATGTCGCCTTGGTCGAGTGAGGTCTGCGCTGAGCCGCGAGCACCCCCGGCGGGGCTCGAACCCGCGACCTACCGCTTAGAAGGCGGTTGCTCTATCCAACTGAGCTACGGAGGCTCTGACATCGTAACCGATCGCCCGCGCCGAACGGAAAGCGGCCCGCATCCCCCCCCGGCCGGGGTGCCCGGCCGGGGGGATGCGGGCCTGTGAGACCGCGAGTGTCAGTAGAGCCGCGCGACGCGCTCCAGGGAGGTGCGGATGGTCACGAATGCCAGCGCGACCAGTCCTGTCAGCGCGATGATGACAGCCGCGCCCTCGATGGCGAACGCGAAGTCGACCAGGAACGGGAAGAACCCTGAGATGATGAAGCCGAGCAGGGCGACCATGGTCAGAGCGGTTGCGGTGGTGAAATAGGTGGAACTGTTCATTGTGCGTCTCCTTCTCCCTTGACTAGAGAATAGACCTCAATGAGACCTGCGTCACCATCTGCAGGCATGGAAATTTCATCCCAACCTCGTCCTCACCTCCCCGCCGGCTCAGACCTCACTCGTTCTCCGGTCATCCAACGCCGCCTCGAGACGGTCGACCTTGGCCTCGAGCTCGCCTTCGTAGCCGGCCCGGATGTCGGCCTTGACGACCAGCGAGATCCGGGAGCCGAACGGCGCCACGGCCTCGGTGGCCGCTTTGATCACTCCGAACACCTCGTCCCAGGTGCCTTCGAGTTCCGTGAACATGCTGGTCGTCCGGTTCGGCAGGCCCGAATCGCGGACCACCTTGACGGCGGCGGCGACCGCCTCGTGCACGGATCCGTCGGGATTGTCACCGCCACTGGGGGCGACTGAGAAAGCTGCGAGCATGGGAGCACTTCCTTTCCGCGCGCATCCGGTGCGGATGCGCGTCATTTCTGTCTGGGTGTCGGGCAGGCGACGAAAAGCCGCGCTCAGCCCTGGTTCGGGACCGAGATGATCAGCGAGTCACCCTGCCCACCGCCGCCGCACAGTGCGGCGACCCCGGTGCCACCGCCTCGGCGCTGCAGCTCCAGGGCCAGGGTGAGCACGATCCTGGCGCCGGAGGCGCCGATCGGGTGCCCCAGCGCCACGGCCCCGCCGTTGACGTTGACCTTGTCGATGTCGATGCCCAGGTCCTTGGCGCTGGCCAGGCCCACGGCCGCGAACGCCTCGTTGATCTCGTAGAGGTCGAACGAGTCGACGGCCACACCCTCACGCTCGGCCGCGGCCCTGATCGCCTGCGAGGGCTGATGCTGCAGGCTCGAATCGGGGCCGGCGGTCCAGGCGTGGGAGCGGATCTCGGCGAGGATCGGGGCGCCGAGCTCCTCGGCCTTCTCCCGCGACATCACGACCACGGCCACGGCGCCGTCGGAGATCTGGGAGGCGTTGCCGGCGGTGATGGTCCCGTCCTTGCGGAAGGCCGGGCGCAGCTTCGCCATCGACTCCTCAGTCGTCTCGGCCCGCACTCCCTCATCGCTCGCCACCGTCACCTCGCCCTTGCGGCTGCTGATGGTGACCGGAACGACCTCGTCCTCGAACGCACCCGAATCGCGCGCTCTGGCGGCGAGCTGGTGCGAACGGGCGGCGAAGGCGTCCTGCTCCGCCCGGGAGAATTCGACATCGCCGGTGTTGGCCGATTCCGTCAGCCCGCCCATCGCCTGATCGGTGAAGGCATCCCACAGCCCGTCGTAGTCCATGTGGTCCTTGATCACGACGTCGCCGTATTTGTAGCCGGAGCGCGACTTCTCCAGCAGGTGAGGAGCCTGGCTCATCGACTCCTGCCCGCCGGCGACCACGATGTCGTACTCCCCGGCGCGCACCAACTGGGCGGCCTGGGTGATCGCGTTGATCCCCGACAGGCACAGCTTGTTGATGGTGATCGCCGGCACGCGCATCGGAATCCCCGCCTCCACGGCGGCCTGACGGGCCGGTCCCTGACCCAGCCCGGCCTGCAGCACCTGCCCCATGATCACGTATTCGACGTCCTCGCCGGTGATCCCCGCCCGATCCAGGGCGCCGGAGATCGCCTTCGCACCCAGCTCCACTGCCGTCAACGACGACAATGCGCCCTGCAGTCGCCCGAATGGTGTGCGAGCACCGGCGACTATCACTGCCTCAGTCATTTCTCCTCCTCAGAGTTCCAGGGCCCCGGCGTTGACGGACCGTATCCAGCCCGTCTCGGACAGGGTGATCCTGATCGAGCATCCATGGATCCAAGCCTAGTCCAGCCACCTGTGTCCCCGGTCACGAGGAGGCCTGCGAGGAGGCCCGCACCGGGGCGGAGGACGTGCTCCGGAGACCGGCCGCACCCCGGTCTCGAGCCCTGGCACTGCCACCCAACACTCAAACTGCGTCCGCTAAAGTAGGGGGCGGACAGGCACGACCGACATTCCCCATGACACGACAGGAGTCCCCTTCAGTGACGCCCACCGAAGAATTCCGCACAGCAATGCGCGGTTACGAGAAAAGTGAAGTTGATGCTCGGCTGCAGCAGCTGCGGACCGAGATCGAGTCAGTTCGTAAGGCACTGTCGGATGCGCGCAGCCAGGTCATCAATGCCGACCGCGCGAAGCTCCAGATCGCGGGCGAGCTGTCCGAGGCCAAGGCTCAGCTGAAGAAGCTCGCCAATGACAGCGCCGAGGCGGCAGGCCCTCCCGGCAGCCGCATCGACCACCTGCTCAAGATCGCCGAATCCCAGGCCAGGGAGACCCTGGCGCAGGCGAACTCGGACGCGGAGACGATCCGCAACAAGGCCCGCGCCGAGGCGGCCTCGGCGCGCGCCCGCATGCACACCGAGAGCAATGACACCCTCAACAGTGCGCGCTCGGAGGCCGACGCCATCATCAGCTCGGCCGAGCTGCGGGCCGAAGAGGCGATCAAGGCCGCGGAGAATCGGGCCGCCGAACTGAAGGCGACGGCCGAGCGCGAGTCGAACCAGGCCAGGGAGGCCAGCCAGGCGGCGACCAAGGAGGCTCGGGAGAGCCTCGAGCACGAGCTCGCCGAGATGCGTGCGACCGCCGAGAAGGAAGCCGCCGATCTGCGCGCCGAGGCGAAGGCCGAGGCCGAGGAGACGATCGCCGCGGCTCAGGCGCAGGCCGATGAGCTGCTGGCATCCGCCAAGGCCCGGGACGAGGCCTCCCGCAAGGCGGCCAACGAGCTCGAGGTCGAACTCGCGAACAAGCGCCAGCAGGCCGAGGCCGAGCGCAAGAAGCGCTACGAGGAGGCCCTGGCCGAGAACAAGAAGCTCATCGAGGAGGCCCAGGCTCGCGCGGCCAAGGCCGATGCCGAGGCCAAGGAGGCCGCGGAGCGCGCGGAGAAGACTCGCGAGGACGCGGTGAAGAAGGCCGACGAGATCATCGCCGACGGCAAGTCCCGTGCCCAGACCCTCATCAGTGAGGCCCGCGCCACCGCCGAGGCGACGATCGAGGAGTCGGCCGCCGAGGCCAAGCGCAACATCCAGTCCGCGCAGGCCCAGGTGGATCTGCTCACCAAGCAGCGCAAGACGATCACGGCTCAGCTCGACCAGCTGCGCTCGCTGTTCGCCATGCCGGGGGTCATGGGCGCCGATCCGGTCGATCCGGCCAAGGCCGAAGCCGCGTCCCACAACACGGAGCAGATCGCCGACGGACGGGAGCTCAGAGAGCTCCTCGCCGACGATTCCAGTGCCGACGACGACGCCACCCCGAGCAACCAGTCCGGCGCCCAGGACGCCGCACAGGGCGAAGAGCCGGCGGAGGGCAAGCAGGGCTCCGCGGGCTCGGCCCAGGGCGGGACCGCCACGGCCGAGCCGGCCGGGAACGCCGACGGCTCCCCCGCGGATGGCACCTCCGCTGACGACTCATCCGCCGACGACGAGGACGGCACGGGCGAACTCCCCAACGGAGCCACCGACGCCGATACGATTGCGATCGACGCCCAGGTCTCGGGTTCGAAGAAGTCCGTGCCGAAGGCTTCGCCCTCGCGCAACTCCCTGCGCTGAGGGCCGGCGTGTGCTGAGGCCCGACGTGTGCTGAGGGCTCGGCAGCGCCGATGAGATGTGCGGCCGGGACCGAAGGGTCCCGGCCCTCGTCATATCCCCGGTGCGGTGATCGTCAGCGGAACTTCTCGAAGCACCGTGAGTGCCAGTGCCGCCGGGATCCGACGCCGACCTCGATCCCGAAGGCCGCGGTCTCCCGCCACGCCACGACGTGGGGCTGGGCGGCCGGGACGTCCTGACCGCAGCCGGGGCAGACGTAGATCTTGCCGCTCGCATTCCCCGCCACCTTCTGCACCGACCACTGGCCGTCGGGCAGCTCGAGGTTCCTGCGCACACCGCCGAGGGACTCGGAGAGGTCCCGGGGCGCCTGCTGCCATTTGCTTCTGCGACGCGAGGAGGTTGATCGTGGCATGAGCCGATTCTCTCACGTAAGGTGATCTGCGTGCGTCTCGTAATTGCCAAGTGCTCCGTGGACTATGCCGGTCGACTGACCGCTCATCTGCCCCTCGCCGACCGTCTCATCATGCTCAAGGCCGACGGCTCCATCCTCATCCACTCCGACGGCGGCTCGTACAAGCCGCTCAACTGGATGACTCCCCCGTGCTCGATCCGCATCGACGAGCCCGGCGCCGAGCAGCGCGCGGCGGGTCTGAGCGAGATCTGGACCGTGACCCAGATCAAGACGGGCGATCGCCTCGTCATCTCGGTCGCCGAGGTCCACTCCGACACCCAGCATGAGCTCGGGATCGATCCCGGACTGGTCAAGGACGGGGTGGAGGCCCACCTCCAGGAGCTCCTCGCCGAGCACATCGAGACCCTCGGTTCCGGCTACAGCCTGGTCAGACGCGAGTACATGACCGCGATCGGCCCCGTGGACATCCTCGCCAAGGATCCCGCGCAAAGGTCGGTGGCGGTCGAGATCAAGCGGCGCGGGGACATCGACGGCGTCGAACAGCTGACGCGGTACCTCGAGCTGATGAACCGGGACCCGCTGCTGACTCCGGTCCAGGGCGTCTTCGCCGCGCAGGAGATCAAGCCGCAGGCGCGCACCCTGGCCGAGGACCGCGGCATCCGCTGCGTCGTCCTCGACTACGATGCGCTGCGCGGAATGGACGACCCGGACTCGCGCCTGTTCTGAGCCGAAGCGCGGGCCCTCGGCCGAAGCGCAGGCTCTCCGCCGAAGCGCAGTCCGCTCAGCCGAAGCGCAGACCCTCGGCCCTGACGACCCGTTCGATGGGTGCGCCCAGTTTGCGCAGGTTGGCCACGAAGTTCTCGTAGCCGCGCTCGATGTGATCGATGCCCGACACCTCGGTGACCCCTGTGGCCCGCAGCCCGGCCAGGACCAGACCGGCACCGGCACGGATGTCGGAGGCCTCCACCTCGGCGCCGGAGAGTTCGGGCACCCCGGTGACCAGGGCATGGTTGCCGTCGATGCGGACCTTCGCACCGAGGCGCGCGAGCTCCTGGACGAAGCGCCACCTGGCCTCGAACAGGTTCTCCGACAGCAGCCCGACACCGTCGGCGACCGAGTTGAGTCCGATCACGAAGGGCTGCAGATCCGTGGGGAATCCCGGGAACGGCATCGTGGCCACCCGGATCGACCGCGGACGGCGGGTGCCGATGACCCGGAAGCCCTGGCCGGTGGTGCCGTCGGCCAGGGGGATGTCGCCAAGGTCATCGACGACCGCGCCCGAGTCGCGCAGCTTGATGGCGACATTGGGAAGCAGCTCGAGCCCGACCCCGCGGACGGTGACGTCACCGGCGCTCAGGGCAGCGCCGAAGGCGTAGGTGCCCGCCACGATCCGGTCACCGACCGTGCGGTGGGTGACCGGGCGGAGTGCGTCGACGCCGGTGATCGTGATCAGGCCGGTGCCGATCCCGGTGATCTTCGCGCCCATCTCGACGAGCATCGTGCAGATGTCGACGATCTCGGGCTCCTTGGCGGCATTGGAGATGACGGTCTCGCCGCGGGCCAGGGTCGCCGCCATGACGAGGTTCTCGGTCGCTCCCACCGACGGGAAGTCGAGGGCGATCTCGGTGCCCCGCAGGCCCGCCTGGGCAGTGGCGACGAAGTAGCCGTGCTCCAGATGCACGGTCGCGCCGAGCGCCTCGAGGCCGGCCTGGTGCATGTCGAGTCCCCGGGAGCCGATCGCGTCGCCGCCGGGCAGCGCCACGTGGGCGGCCTTCATCCGGGCGGTGAGGGGTCCGAGGACGGAGATGGAGGCGCGCATCGCGCGCACGAGCTCGTAGTCGGCCTGGATGCCCACCTCGGCGGGGACATCGATGCCCACGATTCCGGCGTCGGGGTCGTAGTCGACGACGCAGCCGAGCCGGCCGAGGAGTTCGACCATGATCCGCACGTCGAGGATCGCGGGAACGTTCGTGATCGTCGTCCGGCCGACCGCCAGGAGGCTGGCGGCCATCAGCTTGAGGACGCTGTTCTTCGCGCCCCTGACGTCGACCGACCCGTGCAGTGAGGCGGGGCCGGTGAGGCGGAAGACCTCCATCAGGTGAACCGTCCCATCGTCGGGTTGTAGCCGGGTGGGGAGGACTCCAGCCAGGAGGCCATGGTCGACAGCGACTCCGTGTCCATGGCCAGCGAGACGGAGCGGGGGCGGCCGTCGGCCTTCCCATAGGAGCAGTCCACCACAACCGCGTCCGGCAGCACGGAGTACTGCTCCCCGGACGTCGGCTTGCGGCGGACCAGGATGTCGAGATCGGCGCGCGGCAGCCGAACTGCCGCGCGCCGCGTCAGGGCGAACACCGGATACCAGTCCAGTGAGGTGACGGAGAAGACCGCCACGCCCAGACGCCAACGTGGGCGGGAAGCGGATTCCTCGCCCACGTTGATCGAGCAGTCAAAGGCACCGGACAACTTCGAGATGGACCTGCGCCGGATCGTCACCACGACGATGAGCGCAAGTGCCAGCCCCACCAACGAGAGCAGAATGATCAGCAGGACAGAAGGGTTCACGGTTGCCAGTGTAACTCGGGGATCAGAGAAGTTCGGCCTGATCAGCGGCGATGATCACGCGGTTGTTCTCCACCGAGAGGAAACCACCGTCGGCCTTGACCCGGATGGTCTCGTCAGCGGTGGTGAGGATGCGCGTCTCACCTTCCGCCACGACCCCCAGCACCGGCTCGTGGCCGGCCAGGATACCGATCTCGCCGTCCAGGGTCCGGGCGATGACGCGCTTGGCCTCACCCACCCAGACCTCGTGGTCGGCGGCGACGACGTTCACTTCGAGAACAGCCATGGCCTACTTCTGCATCTCTTCGTAGTTGCGCAGAACGTCATCCAGACCCCCGACGTTGAAGAACGCCTGCTCGGGGATGTGGTCGACCTCACCGGAGGCGATCTTCGCGAAGCCCTCGATGGTGTCGGCCAGGGGCACGGTCGAGCCCGGAACCTGGGTGAACTTCTCGGCCATGTAGGTGTTCTGCGAGAGGAACTGCTCGATCCGGCGCGCCCGGTGGACGACCAGCTTGTCCTCTTCGCTGAGCTCGTCGACGCCGAGGATGGCGATGATGTCCTGCAGCTCCTTGTTCTTCTGCAGGATCGCCTTGACCTCGTTCGCGACACGGTAGTGCTCGTCTCCGACGAACAGCGGGTCGAGGATGCGCGAGGACGAGGCCAGCGGGTCGATGGCCGGGTAGAGACCACGCGAGGCGATGTCACGGCTGAGCTCGGTCGTGGCATCGAGATGGGCGAAGGTCGTCGCCGGAGCCGGGTCGGTGTAGTCGTCGGCGGGAACGTAGATCGCCTGCATCGACGTGATCGAGTTGCCTCGGGTCGAGGTGATGCGCTCCTGGAGCACACCCATCTCGTCGGCCAGGTTGGGCTGGTAGCCCACGGCGGAGGGCATGCGACCGAGCAGGGTCGAGACCTCGGAGCCGGCCTGGGTGAAGCGGAAGATGTTGTCGATGAAGAGCAGCACGTCCTGGTTCTGCACATCGCGGAAGTACTCCGCCATGGTCAGTGCCGACAGCGCCACGCGCAGACGGGTGCCCGGCGGCTCATCCATCTGGCCGAAGACCAGGGCGGTGTCCTTGAACACTCCTGCCTCGTCCATCTCCATGATCAGGTCGTTGCCCTCACGGGTGCGCTCACCGACACCGGCGAACACGGAGGTTCCCGAGTGGTTGTGCGCGATGCGGTAGATCATCTCCTGGATGAGCACGGTCTTGCCGACGCCGGCGCCGCCGAACAGACCGATCTTGCCACCCTGGACGTACGGGGTCAGCAGGTCGATGCTCTTGATGCCGGTCTCGAGCATCTCCGTCTTCGACTCGAGTTCGTCGAAGTTCGGAGCGCCGCGGTGGATGGGCCAGCGTTCGCTGATCTCGAGCTTCTCGCCCTCTTCGAGGTTGAGGCAGTCGCCGATCGTGTTCCAGACGTGGCCCTTGGTCACGTCGCCGACGGGAACCGTGATCGGAGCGCCGGTGTCGACGACCTCCTGACCGCGGACCAGGCCGTCGGTGGGCTGCAGGGACACGGCACGCACGATGCCGTTGCCCAGGTGCAGACCGACCTCGAAGGTCAGCTTGCGCACACCCTCGGAGAGTTCGACCTCTGTCTTCAGGGCGTTGTAGATGGCTGGCACGGAGTCGAGCGGGAACTCGATGTCGACGACCGGGCCGATGACTCGCGAAATCCGACCGAGGCCCGCGGCCTGTGTCGGGGAGGTTTCCGTAACTGTGGCAGTCATGGTCTCTTTCTTCTCTGCTCTCGCCGGTCAGTCGCCGGCTGACGATGCCGCAAGGGCATCCGCCCCACCGACGATCTCGGTGAGTTCCTGGGTGATTTCTGCCTGGCGGGCCGTGTTGGCCAACCGGGTGTACGTCTTGATGAGATCGTCCGCGTTGTCCGTTGCGGTCTTCATCGCCGCCTGACGCGAAGCCTGCTCGGATGCCGAGGCGCTCAGCAGGGCCGACAGGATCCGGGAGTCGATGTAGCGGGGCAGCAATGCATCCAGCACAGCCTCGGCGCTCGGTTCGAACTCGTAGAGCGGGAACGCGGGAGCACCGGACTTCGGAGCCTCGCCCCCGGACCCGCTGCCGGCCTCATCGGCATCGACGACTGCCAGTGGCAGCAGCCTGCGGTACTCGGGGTCGTGCTTGACGCTCGAGACGAACTTGGTGAAGACGATGTAGATCTCGTCGACTCCCCCATCGTCGGTGTCGGCGGTGAAGGCCTCCAGCAGGGACTCCCCGATCTCCCGGGCCTTGTCGGCCGTCGGGGTCTCGGAGAATCCGCTCCAGGACTTGACGATCGCGCGATCGCGGAAGGTGTAGTAGCTCTCGGCCTTCCCACCGACCGTGAACAGCGCGATGTCCTTGCCCTCGCTGCGCAGGAGCCGGATCAGCTCTTCGGCCTCACGCAGCAGGTTCGCGGCGTAGGCCCCGGCGAACCCCCGGTCGGGTCCGATCACCAACACGGCTGCGCGGGTGATCGTCTCCGGTTCGGTGGTCAACACGTGGTCGACGTTCGATTCGCCGGCCACCGCCGAGACCGCACGGGTCAGGGCGGTGGAGTACGGGCTGGCGGCCTGCGTCCGGGCGACGGCCTTCTGGATCCGCGAAGCAGCGATGAGCTCCATCGCCTTGAAGATCTTCCTCAAGGACTGGGTTGAGCGGATCTTCTGTTTGAAGACCCTCTGCTGGGCTCCCATCAGTTCTTCCTTTCGCTGTTACGGATCAGAGTCAACGCTTCTGCCGAACGATCTGCTCCTGCTCGACCTCATCCGCAGACGCCGCAGCCGTGTCCTCGCTGCCGGGCTTGGTTCCGTCGGAGCCCGAGCTGACGAAGTTGGTGCTGAATTCCTTGAGCACCTTCTTCAGCTCCTCCGCGGTGTCGTCGTCGAGCTTCTGGGTCTCGCGAATGGTCGTGAGGATGCCGGTCCGGCGCTCGAGGTGGTCGTGCAGCTCGGATTCGAACCGGAGCACCTCGGAGACCGGGACCTCGTCGAGGTAGCCGTTGGTGCCGGCGAAGATCGACACGGTCTGCTTCTCGAACGGCATCGGGTTGAACTGGGTCTGCTTGAGCAGCTCGGTCAGCCGGGCACCGCGGGCCAGATCGCGCTTGGTCGCCTCGTCGAGGTCGGAGGCGAACATCGCGAACGCCTCGAGCGAGCGGTACTGGGCCAGCGAGATCTTCAGCGTCCCGGACACGCCCTTGAGCGCCTTGGTCTGAGCCGCACCGCCGACGCGGGAGACCGACACACCGACGTCGACAGCGGGACGCTGACCGGCGTTGAAGAGGTCCGACTGGAGGAAGATCTGCCCGTCGGTGATCGAGATGACGTTGGTCGGGATGAACGCACCGACGTCGTTGGCCTTGGTCTCGATGATCGGCAGACCGGTCATCGACCCTCCGCCGAGCTCGTCGGAGAGCTTCGCACAGCGCTCGAGCAGACGCGAGTGCAGGTAGAAGACGTCACCCGGGTAGGCTTCACGGCCCGGCGGACGACGCAGCAGCAGAGACACCGCACGGTAGGCCTCGGCTTGCTTCGACAGGTCGTCGAAGACGATGAGGACGTGCTTGCCCTCGTACATCCAGTGCTGGCCGATGGCCGAACCGGAGTAGGGAGCGAGGTACTTGTAGCCTGCGGGGTCGGACGCCGGCGAGGACACGATGGTCGTGTACTCCAGCGCGCCCGCCTCTTCGAGCGAACGGCGGACACCGGCGATGGTCGAGCCCTTCTGGCCGATGGCCACGTAGATGCAGCGAACCTGCTTCTTCGGGTCGCCGGTCGCCCAGTTGTCCTTCTGGTTGATGATCGTGTCGATCGCGAGAGCGGTCTTGCCGGTCTTGCGGTCGCCGATGATGAGCTGGCGCTGTCCACGACCCACGGGGATCATGGCGTCGATGCTCTTGTAACCGGTCTGCAGAGGCTCGCGCACCTCCTGGCGATCCATCACACCGGCGGCCTGGAGCTCGAGCTCACGGCGACCCACGGTCTCGATGTCACCGAGACCGTCGACGGGGCGGCCGAGAGGATCGACCACGCGACCGAGGTAGCCGTCGCCGACGGGGATCGAGAGGACCTCTCCGGTGCGGTAGACGTTCTGCTCCTCGGCGATGCCGGAGAATTCGCCCAGCACGACGACGCCGATCTCGCGTTCGTCCAGGTTCTGCGCCAGTCCCAGGGTGCCGTCCTCGAAGCGAAGAAGCTCGTTGGCCATGGTGCCTGGCAGGCCCGATACGTGGGCAATTCCGTCACCGGCGGTGACGACCTTGCCGACCTCGGTCTTCACCGAGCTCTCGGGGTTGTACGATTCGACGAACTTCCCCAGTGCGTCCCGGATCTCCTCCGGGCGAATTGTCAGTTCCGCCATCTGGTTTCCCTGCTTCCTTTACTCAAAACTTGTGTCCGACGACCGGTGGGCCGCCTGTTGACTGCGAACCGACGCTCAGCGCGTGAGCCGGCGGTGTACTTCTGCCAGACGATCGGCGATCGTCGCGTTCATCACCTCGTCGCCGACCTGCACCCGGACGCCGCCGATGACGGCGGGATCGACCTGCAGATTGAGGACGAGTTCGCGACCGTAGGCGGCGGCCAGAGCGGCTTGGAGCCTGTCGGTCTGGGACTCGCTCAGCGGTGCGGCGACGGTCACCTCGGCAACCGAGCGCTGCTGACGTGCGGCGAGCACATCGCTGTACTGATCGAGCGCGATCGCGACCCGGAGGCCACGCGGGTACACGGCGGCCTGAGTGATCAGGATCACCGTGTCGTCGTGGGCCCTGCCGTCCAGCAGATTCGCGATCAGTTCGCGCTTGACCTGGGCACTCGCATCGGAGTCGAGGGCGCGTGCCAGTTCGTGGTCACTTTCAAGCAAACGGGCGAAGCGGAAGACCTCTTCCTCCACCTGGCCGAGCTGACCAGCGGCCTGTGCGTCAGCGGCGATCGCTGTCACACCGGCAACCTCAAGACTGGTCACCAGGTCCTGGGTCCTGGCCCAGCGCAGGCCGACGGCCCTCTCCGCCAGGCGCAGAACCGCTTGGGTGGTGCGAGTCGAGAACAGGGTCCGCAGCAGTTGCTGCTTCTTCTCAGCCGACTCGGACGAGTCCGCCAAGGTCTTGCGCAGCGCCACGTTCTCGGCCAGAACCGCAACCACGGCCAGCACGCCCTCACCGAACTCCCGGGCGCTGCCGGAGGTGATCTCGGAGTTGGCGGTTTCAAGAACGGCCTGCAGGGACAGTCTGCTCGACTGGAGCATCACGCCCCCTTGACCGGCTGGGCGGAGGACTGCGACTCGAGGTCGGAGATGAAGCGGTCGACCACGTTGGCCGCACGCTGATCATCGGACAGCGATTCGCCGACGATGCGCGAAGCCAGGTCCGTGGCGAGCGTGCCCACCTCGGAGCGCAGCTGCACCATGGCGGCCTGCCGCTCGGCCTCGATCTGAGACTGCGCCGAGGCGATGATGCGATCAGCCTCGGAGTGAGCCTGGGCCTTCATGTCGGCGATGATCTGAGCGCCCTCTTCCTGAGCCTCGGCGCGCAGTCGTGCCGCTTCGGCACGACCGTCGGCGAGCTGCTTCTGATACTCGGCCAGAGCCGCATCGGCTTCGGCCTGCACCTTCTCGGCCTTCTCGATCCCACCCTGAATGCGCTCGGCGCGTTCGTCGAGGGTCTTGTTGAAGGCCGGGAGGACGTACTTCCAGACAACCAGGAAGACGATCAGCAGACAGACGGCGCTCCAGACGATGTCATACAGCGCAGGGAGCAGCGGATTTCCCGTGCTCTCGGCGGCTGCGAGGATGTGTACCGGAGTCATCGTTTAGTCCTCTTCGGATCAGGGCAGGAAGAATGGGGTGGCGATACCGATGAGGGCCAGGGCCTCGATCAGAGCGATACCAAGGAACATGTTTCCGCGCAGTGCGCCGGCCATCTCAGGCTGGCGAGCGGTGCCCTCGATGGTCTTGCCGATGACGATACCGACACCGATACCGGGGCCGATGGCGGCGAGGCCGTACCCGACGGTGCTGATACTACCGGTGACTTCAGCGAGCATATCCATAGGATGCTTTTCCTTTCATATGGCAGCCGGGTGGTTGGCCCGGCTCGTGTGACACAGCTTGAACAACTGGGTACAGATGTGGAGTGCTATCTCAGTGGTCGTCCGAGATGGCGGCGTTGATGTACACGCAGGACAGAAGGGCGAAGATGTAGGCCTGCAGGACGACGACCAGCATCTCGAGCAGGAAGACGAAGAATCCGCCGGCGAAGGTGAGAATCGAGAAGAACTGGAAGCCGTTCGCCGCGTCGAAGAGGAAGAAGCTCGTGGCGGAGAAGCACAGCACCAGCAGGAGGTGGCCGACCATCATGTTGGCGAAGAGTCGGATGGCCAGGGTGAAGGGCTGCGTGACGAACTTCGTGATGAATTCGATCGGGATCAGCAGGATGTGCATGAGCGGCGGGACACCGGGCAGGATCAGCGAATCCTTGAGGTAACGGCCCAGGCCCTTCTCCGCGATGCCCGCCCAGTGGTAGGTCACGTAGACGACCAGGGTGAGGACGATCGGCAGACCGATGACACCGGTGCCGGGCATGTTGAGGAACGGGATCAGCTTGGTGACGTTCCAGAACAGGATGCCGAAGAAGATCGCCACGATGAGCGGCATGAACTTCTTGGCCTTCTCCTTGCCCATCGTGTCCTCGGCGATGCCGATGGTCACGAATTCCATGGCGAGTTCCATCGCCGACTGGAAGCGGGAGGGAATGAGCTTCATCCGCCTCGCCCACACGGCGAGGAGAACGACGACTGCGACGGTGGCGATGATGCGAATGAGCATCACTCGGTTCATCTCGAAAGGAGTGCCTTCGAAGAGGAACGCCGCAGGGAAGAATTCAGCCATCGACGGGGCGTGGAAGCCGCTTTCAGCAGCTTGGATCATAGTGTTCGCGGCGTTGAGTGTACCCACGTTTGTATTTCTCTCCCATGGTCAAGGGCCTTGATGGCCTGGCCGTAGCCAGGCAGTCATTGCGTGGCTTGTGGTTCAGGAGCGACATGGAGCGACAACCGGCTCCAGCACCTCGTCTACTCTACCAACTGTAGAGAGAAACCGACAAATCCATCAGTTGTCACTGGAAGTCCTCTGGAAGCCGCCTCGGCGCGGCCGCGCGGGTCTCATTTCGCCTCCGGATCGACGTAGGGCACGCGTCCCCGAACGACGGTCAGCGCCTCGACCAGCGAGCTGCCGATCACGGCGGCGACGATGGTGAAGAAGGCGACCGTGCCGTCGAGCCAGGTCGCGTCCGCCAGCCGCCAGATGACGATCATGAAGATGAAGGCCTTGAACAGGAAGCCCATCCCGAGGAACCCGGCGATCGCGGTCAGCCCCATGTTGCGGCCGCAGTACATGATGACGAGGGTGATGACGATGAAGACCGCGGCCAGTCCCCCGCCGACGGCTCCCCCGATCAGACCGGGAGTGCCGGAGACGAGGAGGCCTGCGCCCATGCCCAGCGCCGCCACGGCGAGGACGAGGACGGTCCCGCGGATCAGGGTGGCCCTCCAGACTCGGGTCCATGCCGCCTCCACGGCGGTCTCCTGATGGTGCCGTTCGGTCACGAGATCTCCTCTCTGGCTCTCTGCCGTGCTCGCAGCGGGTAGAAGGTGAACACGAGGGTGATGGCGAAGAGTCCCCCGATGATGATGAGGACGGTGATCCAGTTCCTGAACAGCAGCAGCACGGAGCCGAAGGCGATCAGGGCCGTCCAGGCGTAGAGGATGAGCACGGCGCGGGCGTGCGAGTGTCCCAGCCGCAGCATCCGGTGATGGAGGTGCTTGGCGTCGGCGGAGAACGGCGACTGCCCGGCGAGCAGTCGGCGCACCACGGCCAGACCGAGGTCGAGCAGGGGCAGGAACATCACCGCGATCGGGAGGATGATCGGCAGGTAGGTCGCGAAGACGCGTTCCTCGCCGATGAGGGCCGGATCGACCTGACCGGTGACCCGGATCGTCGAGGCGGCCAGCAGCAGCCCGATGAGCATCGACCCCGAGTCGCCCATGAAGATCCGCGCGGGGTTGAAGTTGTGCGGCAGGAAGCCCACGCAGGAGCCGACGAGGATCGCGATGAGCAGCGATGCGAGGTTGGCGTAGGAGTCCGGGGAGGCGTCGCGGGCCAGCCAGTAGGAGTAGATGAAGAACGCGCTTCCCCCGATGGCGACGACGCCGGCGGCCAGTCCGTCGAGACCGTCGACGAAGTTGACGGCGTTGATCGTGACGAGGACGACGAGGATCGTGACGATGATCGACATCCGCGGGGAGCCGATGATCACTCCCCCGAACGGGATCGACAGCAGGGCGACGCCCTTGATCGCCATGAATCCCGCCGCCAGGGCCTGGCCCGCGAGCTTCGTGATCCAGTGGAGGTCCCAGATGTCGTCGATGATCCCGAGCACGCACAGGACCAGGGCCGCGCCGGCGACGCCGATGACGGGGGCCATGTCGACGAAGATCCGCTGCAGGAACGGGGTTTGGGATGCGAACACGAGTCCCACGGCGACTCCGCCGAACATCGCCACTCCCCCCAGCCTCGGCGTGGGAATGGAGTGCACATCCCTCTCCCGCAGGGGAGAGAAGATGTGTCCGCGCTCGGCGACCCGGCGCACCATCGGGGTGAGCAGGTAGGCGACGAGCGCGGAGACGATGAGGATGAAGAGATAGGCGCGCACTCAGTCACCCTGGTCGCTGAGTTCGGGGAGGATCTCGGCCAGGTCGGCCGCGGCCAGGGGGCCCTGCCGCACGATCCGGGGCACGTCGCCGCTGAGGTCGACGATCGTCGAGGCGAGTCCGCTCGAGCGGACTCCCCCGTCGAGGTAGATGTCGACGGAGTCACCGAGCATCTCCTGCGCCTCGTCCGCCGAGGTGGCCGCCGGCTGACCGGAGATGTTGGCGCTGGAGACGGCCAGCGGTCCGGTCCGGGACAGGAGCGCGAGAGCGCAGTCGTCGTCGGGCATCCGCACCGCCACGGTCCCATGCGTCTCGCCGAGGTCCCAGTCGAGGGACGGCTGGGCCGGGGCGATGATCGTCAGCGGGCCCGGCCAGAAGCGGCTGGTCAGGGCCAGGAGTCGTTCGTCGACGCCGTCGATGAGCCCGAACACGGTCTCCGCCCGCGGCACGAGCACCGGCGGGGGCATGTCGCGGCCGCGTCCCTTCGCCGCCAGCAGCGCCGCCACCGCCGAGGCGTTGAACGCGTCCGCGGCGATCCCGTACACGGTGTCGGTGGGGATGACGAGCAGGTTCCCCGCCTCGCTCACCCTGGCGCATTCGTCCAGGACCAGGTCGCGGATCTCGGCTTGAGTGACGTCGAATCGTCTGGACACGAACTCCCCGTTTCGAATCGTGGTTGGCGGTGGTCGCAAGCTGCTGCTCGCCGACCGGGTCTCAGTCGCCGGCGCCGGCGCGGCGGGCGACGGTGTAGCGGTCGCGTCCAGTGTAGTCCGGCCGCGTCCGCGCGCCTCTCAGGCTGACCGTGGAGTCGAGGAGCTCACGCACTCCCGGGCCCTGCTCCTCGCCGTGCTCTATGATGAAGACCCCGTCCGGGCGCAGCAGCCGCTCGGCCTGGGCGATGATGAGCGCCGGGATCTCGAGTCCACTCACTCCCCCGTACAGCGCGGGTGCCGGATCGTGGTCGGCGACCTCGGGGTCCTGTGGGCGGGCGTCGTCGGGGACGTAGGGCGGGTTCGTCACCACCGCGTCGGCGCTGCCGCACAACTCGGGATGGTCCTCGGCGAAGGAGGTCGCGTCGCCGAGGACGAAGTCGACCGCGGAGGCGCCGATCTCGGCGATCTCGCGGTTGCGCAGGGACCAGTCGAGGGCGGCCGGTTCGCGTTCGACTCCGAGCGCACGCAGGCGCGGGTGCTCACAGGCCAGGGACAGGGTGATCGCCCCCGAGCCGGAGCACAGGTCGATGACGAAGGGCACGCGCCCGTCGTCGTGGGTGCCCAGCGCGTCGAGCACCTCGGTCACGAGCAGCTCGGTCTCGGGCCGGGGGACGAAGACGCCGCGCCCGACCAGGAGGTCGAGTCGGCGGAACGCCGCGCGGCCGGTCAGGTGCTGGAGCGGGACCCGGCTCCGCCGGCGGGCGATGAGCTCGGCGAAGTCGGCGAGCACCCCGGTCGGCACCGACTCGGCGAACAGGCGCCTGCGCGAGAGCGTCCGCCCGTCGAGGCCCCAGGCATGGGCGAGCAGCGCGGCCGCATCCGTGTCGGGACTGGCCACACCGGCCTCGGCGAGGAGCCCGGCCGCCGCCCGCAGGACCTGCGAGACCTCCGCCCGGTCCCGACCGGCGTGCGCGTCCAGCTCAGTCCCCCAGTGCATCCAGCCGTGCCGCCTTGTCGGCGTCGCGGCAGGAGCCGATGACGGGATCGAGGTCTCCGGCGAGCACCTGGTCGAGGTTGTACGCCTTGTAGCCGGTGCGGTGGTCGGTGATCCGGTTCTCCGGGAAGTTGTAGGTCCGGATCCGTTCGGACCGGTCCACGGTGCGCACCTGGGACCGGCGGATGTCGGCGGCCTCGGCCGCGGCCTCCTCCGCCTGCTTGGCCAGGATCCGGGCGCGGAGCATCCGCAGCGCGGCTTCCTTGTTCTGCAGCTGGGACTTCTCGTTCTGGCAGCTCGCGGTGATCCCGGTCGGCAGGTGCGTGATGCGAACCGCGGAGTCGGTCGTGTTCACGGACTGCCCGCCGGGGCCCGAGGATCGGTAGACGTCGATGCGCAGCTCGTTGTCGTCGAGCTGGACCTCCTCGGGCTCGTCGACCTCGGGGAAGACGAGGACGCCCGCCGCCGAGGTGTGGATGCGGCCCTGGGATTCGGTCACCGGGACGCGCTGGACCCGGTGGACTCCCCCTTCGAACTTCAGCCAGCCGTAGGCGCCGGCGTCCTTGGCCTTGACGGCCAGGGTGACGTCCTTGTACCCGCCGAGATCGGAGTGGGTGGCGTCGAGGATCTGTGAGGACCACCCGCGGGAGTCGATCCAGCGCTGGTACATCCGCAGCAGGTCCCCTGCGAACAGGGCGGACTCGTCTCCACCCTCACCGGCCTTGATCTCGATGATCGCGTCGCGGGCGTCATCGGGGTCGCCGGGCACGAGCAGATCCTTCAGCTCGGTCGCCACGCCTGCGTGCTCCTCCCGCAGGCGGGTGACCTCGGCGGCGAAGTCGGGATCCTCGACGGCGAATTCCTCCGCCGCGGCCAGGTCCTCATCGATCTGCTGGTACCGGCGGGCGGCGACGGCCACCTTCTCCAGCTCGGAGTAGCGCCGGCTCAGCTTCTTGGCCCGGCCGGCATCCGCGTGCACGGCCGGGTCGGAGAGCTCTTCCTGCAGGCGCGCGTGCTCGTCGAGCAGCACGCCGAGGCTGGCCCTGAGGGTGTCGTCGTCGCCCATCTCAATCGTCGGTGGACGACTTCGGCAGCGGCGTCGTCTTCTGCACCTGCATCAGGAACTCGGCGTTCGAACCGGTCTCCTTGAGCTTGGACATGAGCAGTTCGACGGCCTGCTGCTGCTCGAGCCCGGAGAGGAGACGGCGCAGCTTCCACATCACCTTGGTCTCCTCCGGGGTCATCAGCATCTCCTCGCGACGCGTGCTCGAGGAGTTGACGTCGATGGCCGGGAAGATGCGCTTGTCGGCGAGATGACGCGAGAGACGCAGCTCCATGTTGCCGGTGCCCTTGAACTCCTCGAAGATGACCTCGTCCATCTTCGAGCCGGTCTCGACCAGAGCGGTCGCCAGGATGGTCAGCGAGCCTCCGCCCTCGATGTTGCGGGCGGCGCCGAAGAACTTCTTCGGCGGGTAGAGCGCGTTCGCGTCGACACCGCCGGACAGGATCCGTCCCGATGCCGGCTGTGCGATGTTGTAGGCGCGGGCCAGGCGGGTGATGTTGTCGAGGAGGACGACGACGTTCGAGCCCATCTCGACGAGGCGCTTGGCCCGTTCGATCGCCAGTTCGGCGATCGTCGTGTGGTCGTCGGCCGGACGGTCGAAGGTCGAGGCGATGACCTCGCCCTGGACCGCGCGCTGCATGTCGGTGACCTCTTCGGGCCGTTCGTCGACGAGGACGACCATCAGGTGCACGTCGGGGTTGTTCGCGGTGATCGCATTGGCGACCTGCTGCATGATCGTGGTCTTGCCCGCCTTCGGGGGTGCGACGATGAGACCGCGCTGGCCCTTGCCGATGGGGGTGACGAGATCGATGAGGCGAGTCGAGGTGATCTTCGCGCCCGTTTCCAGGCGCAGGCGCTCCTGCGGGTAGAGCGGGGTCAGCTTGGAGAACTCGACGCGGCTGCGCGCGTCGTCGACGGACAGTCCGTTGACGGAGTCGAGGCGGACCAGGGCATCGAACTTCTCGCGCTTGCCGCTGCGGTCGTTGTCGCGCTGCTGGCGGATCGCGCCGGCCACGGCATCGCCCTTGCGCAGACCGTTCTTGCGCACCATCGACGCCGAGACGTAGACGTCGTTGGGCCCGGGCAGGTAGCCCGAAGTCCGCAGGAACGCGTAGTTGTCGTGGACGTCGAGGATGCCGCCGACGGGGATGAGCACATCGTCGCTGCGGATCTCCGGCTCGTCGCCGCGGCCGCGGCGCTTGCGGTCGCGTCCCCGGCCGCGACGGTTGCCGCGGTCGTCGTCATCGCCGCCGCGGCTGCGGCGGTCGGTGTCGTCGCCGCCGCGGCCCCGACGACCGTTGCCGCGGTCCTCACGGTCGGAGTCGTCGCCCTGACGGCTGCGACGGTCGTTGCCGCGGTCACTATTGCCGCGGTCACTGTCGTCGCCCTGACGGCTGCGACGGTCGTTGCCGCGGCCTCCGCGCTCGGAGCGGTCGTTGCCGCGCTCGGAGTCGTCGCCGCCACGGCCACGACGACCGTTGCCGCGATCCTCGCGGTCCTCGGACTCGGGGATCTCGGCGCCGTCGTTGCGGGACTCTCCGCCGCGGCGGGAGCGGCTGCGACGTGAGCGCTGGTTCTCGCCCTGCTGCGCCTCGCCCTCCTCGGTGCTCGTGGCGGACGGTTCGGTGGTCCCGGCAGAGGCAGCGGGGGCAGAGTCGGCGGAGGAGAATTCGGCGGCCGGCGCGGTGTCGGCGGCCGGTGCAGCTGCGGGGGCTTGTGCCGCTTCGGGGGCCGCGGCGGCCGCAGGAGCGGCCGTGTCAGCGGCGGCGCTGCGACGGGAGGAGCGACGTTTCGGTGCGCTCTGTCCGTCCTCGGCGACTGACGCCGAGGCGGTCGGTTCGGTGGCCGCGGGAGCGGACTTCTTCGCCGCGGCGGTCGAGGCGCCGGAGCCCTGGGAGTTCTTGATGGCGTCGATCAGTTCGCTTTTGCGAAGCCGACGGTACCCCTTGATTCCCAGACCCGCTGCCATTTCCTGCAGCTGGGGAAGACGCAGTGCGGTCAGGCTGCCTGTGCGTGATGCGGAATCTTGAGTAGTGGTTTCAGACACGAAGGTCTTTCTCCCTCATTCGGCCGTGCGGCAAGAGCCGTATACTCACGGCGACGGAAACACCCTGTCGGTGCATTGTGAAAGAAATCCTGCCAAAGAGTGAGCAGGAGACGTTCCAGAGATGGTGAAACTCGATTGGGCATGCACGAAGGGCGCTCAACCCGTTCACTGTCGGAACACCACCAGTTTACTCTTTCGGGGTCGATCGCGCGAATTCTCGGTCAATTCACCCGTTGTGTCCGGTATCCTCCGAGGTCAACGGCCGTGCGAATGAGCTTCACCGCGGGCGCGAAGCTCTCATCCACAGCGTCGGAGAGCACCAGGACCGTCGGTCCCGCACCCGAGATGACGGCCGGCAGTCCGGCCGCGCGGAGACGGTCGACGAGCTCCATCGAGTCCGGGTACGCCTCGCGGCGGAACTCCTGATGCAGGAGATCGGCCGTGGCCTCCATCAGCACCGAGGCGTCGGTGGTGAAGCCGTGCACGAGCAGTCCGGTCCGCGCGGAGTTCTCCGCGGCGATCTCGTGCTCGATCGAGGCCGGCATCAGCCCGCGGGCGATCGCCGTGTCGAGGCGGGTCTCGGGAACCAGCACGGTGACGTCGGAGATCGTGTTCACCGGCACCTGCCACGCCCGGGCGGGGTGGGACAGGGCGATCGTGAGGCCGCCGTAGACGGCCGGGGCGGCGTTGTCGGGGTGTCCCTCGAGTTCTGTCGCCAGCTCCAGCACCCGCTCGCGGGGCAGTTCCTCGCCTCCGGAGTGCGCGCCGACGATGCCGGCCAGGACGATACCCGCCACGACGGCCGCCGCCGACGATCCGAGCCCGCGCGAATGCGGGATCCGATTCACGCACTCAAGGGTGAGCCGGTCGACGACGGCGGCCGCCTCGGGCCCGTACTCGCTCGTGGCCACCTCGGCGAGGACCCGCATGACCAGATGGGTCCGGTCCCGGGGCAGCGTCGTCGCGCTCTCCCCCGTGACGCTCACGCATCGGCTCGGGTCGACCGGTTCGTCGTGGATGGTCAGGGTCAGGGAGTCGCAGACATCGAGGGCGATGCCGAGCGCATCGTAGCCGGGGCCGAGGTTCGCCGAAGTGGCCGGCACCTCGATGAGGTGCTGCACGCTCAAGCTTCGAGCCCCAGTGCACGGGCGGCGCTGACAGCGTCCACCGGGACACGGGTGGGTTCGATGGCCGAACCGTCCTCAGTGTGCAGGGCCCAGGCGGGATCCTTGAGCCCGTGGCCGGTGACGGTGACGGCGATCGTCGCCCCGGCCGGGACGTCCCCGGCCGCCGAGCGCTTGAGCAGTCCCGCCACCGAGGCGGCGGAGCCGGGTTCGACGAAGATGCCCTCCTCGCGGGAGAGGATCTTGTGCGCGGCGAGGATCTCCTCATCCGTGACGGAGTCGATGAGCCCGCCCGAGGAGTCGCGGGCCTCGATCGCCTGCTCCCAGCTGGCGGGCTTGCCGATCCGGATCGCGGTGGCGATCGTATCGGGATCGTCGACGGGGTGGCCGAGCACGAGGGGGGCGGCGCCGGCGGCCTGGAATCCCCACATCCGCGGCAGACGGGTCGAGACTCCGATCTCGTGGTACTGCCGGTAGCCCTTCCAGTAGGCCGTGATGTTGCCGGCATTGCCGACGGGCAGGACGTGGATGTCGGGGGCGTCGCCGAGGACGTCGACGACCTCGAACGACGCGGTCTTCTGACCTTCGATCCGGTCGGGGTTCACCGAGTTGACCAGGTGCACCGGGTAGGACTCGGAGAGCTTCCGGCACAGGGTCAGGCAGTCGTCGAAGTTGCCGTCGACCTCGAGCAGGGTGGCGCCGTGGGCGATCGCCTGGCTCATCTTCCCGGGGGCGATCTTGCCCGTGGGCACCAGCACGGCGCAGGTCAGCCCGGCCTTCGTCGCGTAGGCTGCGGCCGAGGCCGAGGTGTTGCCCGTCGAGGCGCAGATGACTGCCTTGGCGCCGGCGGCGGCGGCCTTGGTGATCGCCATCGTCATCCCCCGGTCCTTGAACGAGCCGGTGGGGTTGAGGCCCTCGTACTTCACCCACACCTTCGCCCCGGTGAGCTCGCTGAGCTTCTCGGCCCGGATCAGCGGGGTTCCGCCCTCCCCCAGGGTCACGGACGGGGTGGAATCGGCGATGTCGAGCAGGCTGCGGTACTCGTCGACCACGCCCTGCCACTGCTGCCTGGGGAAACTGCTCATTGTCACTGTCCTTCCACACGGATCACGGAGCTGACCGCGCGCACCACGGACAGGTCGCCGAGGCGGTCGACCGTCCGTGCCAGTGTCGCGTCGGTGTTGGAGTGGGTGGCGAGCACGAGCTTCGCGTGCTGGGTCTCGTCCTCGTCGATCTCGCCCACGGTCTGGCGCATGAGCTCGATCGAGGCACCCTCGTCGGCGAAGACCTCGGAGACGGCGGCCAGCACACCGGGACGGTCGACGACGTCGAGCGTGATGTGGTAGCGCGTGGTGATCGCCGAGATCGGCAGGATCGTCGAGTCCTCGTGGAACGGGCGCTCGTACTGGCCGCGGCCGCCGAGCACCCGGCGCCGGGCCACGGAGACGACGTCGCCGAGGACCGCCGAGGCGGTCGGGGCGCCCCCGGCTCCCTGACCGTAGAACATCAGCTCGCCCGCGGCTTCGGCCTCGATGAAGACGGCGTTGAACGCCCCGCGGACGGCGGCCAGGGGGTGGCTGCGGCTGAGCAGGGCCGGGTACACGCGGGCGGAGAGGCCGGCACCGGCCGGGGAGTCGGCGACGCGTTCGCACACGGCCAGGAGTTTGATCACGAAGCCCTGGTCCTTGGCGGTGGCGACCATCTCGGCGGTGATGTCCTCGATGCCCTCGACGTGGACGTCGTCGCTCGAGACTGGAGCGTGGAAGGCCAGGGAGGACAGGATCGCGGCCTTGGCCGCGGCGTCGTGCCCGCCGATGTCGGCCGTCGGGTCCGTCTCGGCGTAGCCCAGTTCCTGGGCGGTGGCCAGAGCGCGATCGAACTCCCAGCCCTCCGAGTCCATCTGGTCGAGGATGTAGTTGGTGGTGCCGTTGACGATGCCCATGATCCGGTCGATCCGGTCACCGGCCAGGGAGTCGCCGACGGGGCGGATGATCGGGATCGCCCCGGCCACCGCGGCTTCGTGCTCGAGCCGGACGCTGGCGCGGTCGGCGGCGGACATCAGCTCGCCGTAGTGGGCGGCCAGCAGCGCCTTGTTGGCGGTGACGACGGACGAGCCCTGGTTGAGCGCCCGGGTGATCAGCGTCTTGGCGGGTTCGATGCCGCCCATCAGCTCGATGACGATGTCGGCGTCGGCGATGGCCGCCTCGGCGTCGGTCGTCAGCAGCTCGGGGTCGATTCCGCGGCGCGGGCGGGAGGTGTCGCGCACGACGACCGCGCTCAGCTCGAGGGGAGCCCCGATCCGCTCGGTCAGGTCCTCGGATCGGCTGACGATGCGGGCGGCGACCTCCGTG
This sequence comes from Brevibacterium sp., assembly GCA_031179165.1. Taxonomy (GTDB): domain Bacteria; phylum Actinomycetota; class Actinomycetes; order Actinomycetales; family Brevibacteriaceae; genus Brevibacterium. Next base: position 9,606 of record JAPSIC010000014.1, on the reverse strand, counting down.
CCGACGACTCCGCATCCGAGCATGGCAACTCTCAGTGGCTTCATTTCCCTGCCTTCTCACTGTCTGTCGATGTGGTCATGCCCGGATCGCTGCTGAGCATCTGGGCATAGCTCTCGGGTGTCACGATCCACTCCGCCCCATCCGTGCTCACCGCGAGCACTCCGGGCTTGGGCAGGTGGTTGTAGTTGTTGGCCAGCGGCCGGCAGTACGCCCCCGTGCCCGGCACCGCGATGAGATCGCCGGGCGCGACGTCCGCGCCCATGTATTCGTCTCGCACGATGATGTCGCCGGACTCGCAGTGCTTGCCGACGACGCGGATGATCGTGGGTTCGGCATCCGAGTTCCGATTGGCCAAGCTACACGAATAGTCGGCGTCGTAGAGAGCTGTCCGGATGTTGTCGCTCATCCCCCCGTCGACGGCGACATAGGTGCGGATCCCGGTGTCGGTGTGCACCTCCTTGACGGTGCCCACCTCGTAGAGGGTGAACACGGCCGGGGACACGATCGCCCGCCCGGGCTCGACCGAGATGTGGGGGACGTCGGTGCCGAGGCCGCGGCATTCCTTGACCACCACCTCGGCGAGCTCGGCCGCCATCTCCCCGACCGGGATCGGGGTGTCCTGGGAGGTATAGCGGATTCCGAACCCACCGCCGAGGTCGACCTCGGGCAGGTCGACGCCGTGGGTGCGCATGATCTCGGCCCGCAGCTCGAGGACGCGGGCCGCCGCGACCTGGAATCCGGAGATGTCGAAGATCTGGGACCCGATGTGGGAGTGCAGGCCGTCGAAGCGCAAGTGGGAGGAGCCGACGACCGCCTCGGCGGCCTTCGCGGCCATGCCCGAGGACAGGGACAGGCCGAACTTCTGATCTTCGTGGGCGGTGGCGATGAAGTCGTGGGTGTGGGCTTCGACCCCGACGGTCACCCGCAGCATCACGGGCGCGACGACTCCCCGGGCGGCGGCGATGCGCTCGAGCCGGTCGATCTCGTCGAGGCTGTCGACGATGATCCGGCCGACGCCGTAGTCGAGGGCGTACTCGAGCTCGGCCACGGATTTGTTGTTGCCGTGCAGACCGACCTTCTCCCCGGGGACGCCGGCGGCGCGGGCGATCATCATCTCCCCCAGCGAGCAGGTGTCGAGGCCGAGCCCGGCCTCGTGGACCCAGCGGGCGACGGCGGTGCACAGGAACGCCTTGCCCGCGTAGAACACCTGCGAGCCCGACCGGCCCTGCTCGGGAGCGAAGGCGAGGGCGTAGGCGTCACGGTATTCACGGGCCCGGGCCTTGAAGTCCTCGACGTCGAGCACCAGCGTCGGGGTGCCGTAGTCGCGAGCGAGGTCGGTCACGGCATGGCCGGCGACGGTGAGGACCCCGTCGGAGTTCTTGGCCACGTTCCGTGCCCACAGACTGGGCAGGAGCGCGTTGACGTCGTCGGGATAGGGCAGCCATACGGGCGCGGGCGTGGCGTGCATGGTGCCGGCGATGTGAGCGGGCATTACATCCTCTCCGGGGCGGTCTCGCCCAGCAGTCGAAGTCCGTTTCTCAGCACGACCGCAGCAGCGCGGTTGAGCGTCAGCCGGCCTGCGTGGACGGCGGTGATCTGCTCGTCCACGGTCGGGGTCACGGGGTGGGCGTCGGCCCAGCGATGGAACGCCTCCGCCACCTCGGGCAGGTGGCCGACGAGTCTGCCCTGCGCGGCCGCGCGCGGGAAGTCGGTCAGTGCCGTGAGCAGGACGGCCTCGGCAGTGCTCGGGACCGCAGCGCTGCTCGGGTCATCCGCGTTGGTCGGGACCGCAGGGGCGAACCTATCGACCCCCGCGGCCGAGGCGAGGCGGTCGATGCGCATGGCGCGGGCATGGGCGTACCGGATCGAGTCGAGCCCGGGCACGGGGTGAGCCTGCGTCGCACCGGGGGCCGTCGCACCGGCCTGAGCGGCACTGTCGGCAGTCGCGTGGTCGGCAGTGGCAGGATCCGGCGCGGGGCGACCGTAGTCGTCGCCGGCGGCGACGATCGCGGCGGCGAGGCGAGCTCCGGCCGATGCGTCGAGTGAGACGTTGACGAAGCCGGGTCCGGAGACCGAGGCCCCGTCGACTCCCGGTTCGGTCCGAAGCCGTGCCGCGATGGCGGCCGCCAGCTCGCGCGCATCGGCGCCGACGAGGGCGGCGGCCTGCAGTGCGATGTTCGAGGTCCAGTCCCCCTGACCGCGGGTCTTCGGGCGGGTCAGCGTGACCGCTGCCGGCAGGTCGACGACTCGGCCGCACGCAGTGCTCAGCGCGCGCGAGAGGGCGGTCTGCAGAAGTTCGGGGGTCACCAGAACAGATTACTCGGTCGCGATTGCCCGCGGCGAATCAGATGTGGCCGGGCCGGCAGGCGGAGAAGCTGACGAGCAGCTTGACGACCACCGAGGCCAGGACCACGGCGAAGGCCGGCCACAGCCGCTCGGAGCTCTGGACGAGGAACGCGAAGATCAGCGGGCCCGTCGCCGCCAGCAGGTAGCCCCCACCCTGGACGAAGCCGGACAGGGCCGCCGCGGCCTCGGCGTCTCGGGCACGCAGGGTGATCAGCGTCAGCGCCAGCGGGAAGGTGGAGATCCCGACGCCCAGCAGCACCGTCCAGAGCACGGGAGCGACCTGCGGGAGAAGCCACAGTCCGAGATAGCCTGCGGCCAGGCAGACGCAGAAGGCGACGACGATGGGCGCCGCCGTCCGCAGCCTCTGCGCCAGGGCCGGCAGGACGAAGCCGAGCACGAGCGGGATCGCGGCGACGAGCGCGAGCATCGAACCCGCGAAGGATGCCGAGAAGCCGGAGCGGATGAGCAGCAGCGGCAGCCAGGTGAAGAGGATGAAGTTGTTGAATGACGTCAGCCCCGTCATCGTCATCAGCGACCAGCCACGGCGGGTGCGCAGCAGCCGATGCAGTTCGTCCCCGCCGACGACGGTCGAGGTCACCGCGGCGCGCGGAGCAGGACGCAGAACCGCGATGAGGACCCACACGGCGATCGCCACGGCCGCGCACACGGCCCACACGAGCAGCGAACCCCGCCAGCCCCACGTCGATGCCAGGGGCACCGCCACCAGCGGAGGCAGGAAGGTGCCCAGCTGCAGCAGACCCACGTGCACCGTCGACATCAGGGCGACGCGATGGGGGAAGTGGGACTTCACGATCGGCGGCAGGACGACGTTGCCGATGCCCATGCCGACCAGGGCGATGACGCTGAGGACGAGGAACCATCCGGGTGAGTCGAGGACGGCGCGGACGCCGGAGCCGACGGCGATGAGGATCATCGCCGCGAGCGTGATCGTGATGGCCGAATGCCGATTGACCAGGCGCGGGGTGATGAAGCCGCTGAGCCCGTAGAGCAGCGGGGGCAGCATCCCGATGATCGCGAGGAAGACCGCGCCCAGCTCGATCTCGGCGCCCATCATGTCCAGCAGCGGGGACAGCCCCGTCACCCCGGGACGCAGGTTGAATGCTGCGACGACGATTCCCGCCACGACGAGGAATGGTGCCGACGCGGATCTCATGGGTGCATTTCTATCATCCGGGTCTGGACGGGTTCGCGGCAGGTCGCGCGGAGAGGCAGAGACGCCGCCCACCTCGGCTGAGGTGAGCGGCGCCAGGTGGTGCCCGCGACAGGATTCGAACCTACGACCTTCTGCTCCGGAGGCAGACGCTCTATCCACTGAGCTACGCGGGCAACGGATGCAATGCTATCACCGGGAGGCGGCCAGACTCAAAACGAGGCCGGTCGGACCCGAAACGGGAACCGCGCGTGATCCGAATCGGATCACGTGCGGCTCTCGGTGCAGGCACCCCTGCGGTTTGCGGGGCTCAGGCGCCCTTCATGTCCTTGCGGCCCGGCACGTACTCCCAGTGCCAGAGCTCGTAGGAGTTGCGCTTCGCCCAGTCCGGGTTCTCCCAGCCGAACTCGCCGGCATTCGCCTCGAGCCAGTCGTACTGAGCCGTGTCGAGGTCGACGGCGATTCCCCACCCGTGGTTCGAGGTTCCGGGCCGAGCGGCGAATCCGGGCTTGCGGGACGCCACGGAGACCTGGGCCTCGAGCGAACGGTAGGAATCCGTCACGGTGAGGTTCTTGCCCGTCTCCTTCTTGTACTTCGCGTTCATCTTCGCGAAGGCCACGGCGGCATCGCTGCGCAGCTTGTGGTCCCCGACGCCGATCTCGCACAGCCACTCCTCGGGCACCTGCCCGTTGGAGGCGGATCCCTCCGGAACCTCACCGCTGCAGCCGGGCAGTGCGGTCTTCTTGATCGCCCGAGAGGCGGCTTCGACCTTGGTCTGCTTGGCGCTCGGGGCGCCGATGGCCATGCTCGTCTTCTCGTCGGTGGAGGTGATGTCCGCGGAGACGCTCTCGGCGCTGATCGCCTTCGTCTGCGAGTCGGCGGCGGTCGTGTCGACCTTGACCTCCTGCTCACCGCCCATGTTGCCGGCGATCATCACCGCGGCGATGGCAGTGCCGGTGACGGACACCGTGGCCAGGGCGGAGATGGAGGTGGCCCGCTTGCGCCGGACCGAACGCAGCAGGGCGCCGTCGGAGCCGCGGCCGCCCGACGACGCCATGGCCGCACCCGTCCAGCCGTCCTCGGTCACGGCCTGCCGAGCCATCGCCTCACGACGGGGCGAGCCGGCGGCGGCCCGAGCCTCGGCGGCCATCGCGGCACGACGCGGAGACAGGGTCGCGGTGACGGAGGCCGAGTCCGACGCTGCCGGGACCTGCGACACCGCTGTCGCAGTCGGCCGGGGGCTGGTCAGGGTGACGCGGGAGGAGGCGTGCTGTCTGCGCAGATCGCGACGGCGGACCGGCGCCACTGCGGTCGAGGAATCACTCGACATATCACTCCGTACTGTTGTCCGTACTTCGGGCGCCGAGGATCCCGGCGCCCAAAAACCTTATGTCACAACACTATAACGACCACGTTACATAATGTCACTTTTCGTTCACACTGACGCCGCCACCAGCGCGGACAATCACGAACGTGTCGCACATGGCGTGTCGGAGACCCCTGGGACGTGTCATGGGTCTCCCGATTCGTTATCGGTCGTTACAATTCCGGCGCATTTCCGTGACCTGCCTCACACCGGGATTTCGCCGATGTGGGCAAGGTCACGGCACAGGGCGCCTTGTTCGCTCCGAGGCTCCCGGGTCAGCGCTCGTGCCGTTGCCTCTGCATGGCGTCCTGGACCTCGCCGACGAGCTCCTCCAGCACGTCCTCGAGGAACAGCACTCCGAGGATCCTCTCGTCGGCGGAGATGACCCGGGCGACGTGGATGCCGACCCTCTGCATCTGGGCCAGGGCCTCCTCCACCTCGTCGTCGGCCATCACCGTGAACAGCGGACGGAACCGCTTGGCCGGCACGGGCGCGGTGTGCTCGGCCCCGCTGTCGGCGTAGAGCACGTCCTTGATGTGCAGGTACTCCTCGGGGTACCCGTCGGCATCGACGACGAAGTAGCGGGAGAACCCGGTCCTGCCCACCAGGGTGGCCAGTTCCTCGGGCGTGACCTGGGCGGAGATGGTGATCAGGTCCGCCATCGGGACCATGATGTCGGCGGCGGTCTTGTCGCTGAACTCCAGGGCTCCCTTGAGCAGTCCCGTGTCGTCGTTGAGCAGCCCCTCCCGCTTGGACTCGGCGACGATCGACTCGACCTGCTCGATCGTGAAGGCCTCGTTGACCTCGTCTCGCGGCTCGACCTTCATCAGGCGCAGGATCGAGTTCGCCAGTCCGTTGAGCGGCCTGATGACGAACCCGAACATCCGCGACAGGAACACCAGCGGCGGCGCGAGCAGCATCACGGCCCGGGTCGAGGTGGCCAGGGCGATGTTCTTCGGCACCATCTCCCCGATGACGACGTGGAGATAGGTCACGACGCCGAGCGCGAGGATGAAGGAGATCGTCGACGACAGGGCGGCGGGGATCCCCAGACCCTCGAGCGGACCGACGAGAAGATGATGGATCGCCGGTTCCGCGACGTTGCCCAGCAGCAGGGAGCACACGGTGATGCCGAGCTGGCAGATCGCCAGCATCAGCGACACATGCTCCATCGCGTACAGGGCGGTCCTGGCCGCAGCGGAGCCGGATTGGGCATGCGGTTCGATCTGCGAGCGTTTGGCCGCGACGACGGCGAACTCGGCGGCGACGAAGAACGAATTGCCCAGGAGCAGGATGACGAGCCAGATCAGCCCGAACCAGTCGGCGCTCATCGCTGCTCACCTCCCTGGTCGCTCGTCGGGGCCGCGTCGAGCGCGACGCGCAGTCGTTCGATCCGGCGGCCGTGCATCCTCTCGACGCGGATGAGGGCGCCGTCGGTCCGGACCTCGTCCCCGGGCACGGGGATCCGGCCGAGCTCCATCAGCACGAAACCGGCCAGGGTCTCGTAGTCGGAGTCCTCGGGGATCGTCAGCCCGATCGTCGCCGACACCTCGTCGGGGCGCAGCTGCCCGGGCACGATCCAGGTCCCATCCCGAGCCGGCCGGGCAGCGACCCGCATCCGGTCGTGTTCGTCGGCGACCTCCCCCACGAGCTCTTCGACGACGTCCTCGAGGGTGACCACGCCGGCGGTGCCGCCGAACTCGTCGACGACGACGGCCATCTGCATGCCCTTGGCGCGCAGCTCCATGAGAAGCGGATCGAGTCGCATGGTCTCGGGGATCTCGGTCACCTCGGTCATCAGTCCGCCCGCGTAGGCGTCATCACGGTTGGGCAGCGGCACCGCGAAGGCCTGTTTGACGTGGACGACGCCGAGGATGTGGTCCTTGTCCTCGCCGGCGACGGGGAAGCGCGAGTAGCCGGTCTCACGCGCCTGTTCGATGATCTGGCGGGCGGTGGTGTCCTTCGTCACCGAGGACATCCGGGTCCGCGGTGTCATCACGTCCTCCGCGCTGCGTTCGGAGAAGCTCAGGGTCCGCTCCAGCAGTCCGGCGGTCTGCGCGTCGAGCATCCCCTCCTCGGCGGAGTGGCGCACGAGGGACGTCAGCTCCTCGGGCGAGCGGCCGACCGACCCCTCCTCCTGGGGTTCGATGCCCATCGACTTGAGGATCTTGTTGGCCGTCCCGTTGAGGGTGACGATGACGGGCTTGAAGACGATGGAGAACGCGTACTGCATCGGGGCCGCGATCCGACCGGTGCCCAGGGGCACGGCGATCGCGAGGTTCTTCGGGACCAGTTCCCCGATGATCATCGACAGCACGGTGGAGACGATCAGCGCGATCGTCAGCGCCAGCGGCGCCGACAGTCCCTGCGACAGTCCCCAGGCCTCGAACACCGGGGCCAGCAGCGCCCCCAGGGACGGCTCCATGAGATAGCCGGTGAGCAGCGTGGTGATGGTGATGCCGACCTGCGCGGCCGAGAGCTGGGTGGACAGGTGGGCCATCGAGCGGCGCAGCGTCTTCGCGCCGACAACGCCGTTCTCCACGGCCTGGTCGGCCGTGTGACGGTCAAGGGTGAGGAGGGAGAACTCGGCGGCGACGAAGACGCCGGTCCCCCCGATGAGGACGAGGGCGAGGGCGAGGAACAGCCATTCCATCAGTGACGGTCCCCACCCTTCGGGGCGAGGAGATGTGGTCGACGTCCCCGCACGGGGTGGGGGTCATCGTCTGGGGCGCCGGCTTCCCGCCGGCTGGGACTGTCACTGGGCATGACGTGATTTTACCAAGTCATGCATGAGTGACCAACTGCACGGCTCACCAGCTGCGTGCGACGGGCCGGCCCTCCTCGTAGCCGGCCGCACTCTGCACGCCGACGCTGGCGCGCTCGGCGAACTCGGCGAGATCCCTCGCCCCTGCATAGGTGAATGAGCTGCGCACCCCGGAGGTGATGCCGTCGAGGAGGTCCTCGACGCCCGGCGACCTCGGGTCGACGTACATCGTCGACGAGGAGATGCCCTCCTCGAACAGGCCTTTGCGCGCCCGGGAGAAGGCCGATTCCGTCCGCGTCCGGTTGGCGACGGCGCGGGCCGAGGCCATCCCGAAGCTCTCCTTGTACTTCCGCCCCTCCCCGTCGACGAGCAGGTCGCCCGGTGACTCGTGAGTGCCGGCGAACCACGAGCCGATCATCACCTGCGAGGCGCCGGCGGCCAGGGCCAGGGCCACATCCCGGGGATAGCGCACTCCCCCGTCCGCCCAGACATGGGCGCCGAGCTCACGGGCGGCGGCGGCGCACTCGAGCACGGCCGAGAACTGCGGCCGCCCCACGGCCGTCATCATCCGGGTCGTGCACATCGCGCCCGGCCCCACTCCGACCTTGACGATCTGGGCCCCGGCGGAGACGAGGTCGCGCACGCCCTCGGCGGTGACGACGTTGCCGGCGACGATCGGCACGCCGAGGTCCGCCTCGGCGATCTGACCCAGGGCCTCGAGCATCTTCGCCTGGTGTCCGTGGGCGGTGTCGATGACGAGCACGTCGGCGCCGGATTCGACCAGGGCCCGGGCCCGGTCGAGGGCATTGCCGTTGACCCCGATCGCGACGGCGATGCGCAGTCGGCCCACAGCATCGACGTTGGGGGTGTAGATCGAGGACCGCAGCAGGGACTTCGGCGTCAGCGAGCCCAGGACCCGGCCGTCGTCGTCGATGACGGCGGCGAACTCCGTGCGCGCCTCGGTCATCGACTCGAACAGCTCCTCGAGGGCGACGGCGTCGGCCCAGTCGACCTCGGAGGCGGTGATGATGTGCGGGGCGGACTCGAGCAGCTCCGACACCGAGGTGAACCTGTCGACGTCGACGAGGCTCTTCGAGTCGATGACGCCCTCGAGCCTGCCGTCGGGATCGACGACGACCCCGAACCCGTGCGCGCGTTTGCTCAGCACGTGCATGGCACTGAGCACGGTCTCATCGGGGCCGAACCGCAGAGCCGACTCGAAGATCTGATCCCGGCTCTTGACCCACGCGATCGTCTCCTGCGCGGCGGCCAGCGGGATGTCCTGCGGCAGCACCGCGAATCCGCCTCGGCGGGCCATCGTCTCCGCCATCCGCCGTCCGGACACCGCGGTCATGTTCGCCGCCACGATCGGTGTCGTCGACCCGGTCGGATCCGTCGTCGCCAGGTCCACGTCGAAACGAGAGGTCAGCGCCGAGGAATTGGGGACCAGGAAGACGTCCGAGTAGGTGAGGTCGGTGTCCGGGGAGTTCGAGATGAAACGCATAACACTATTGTTCCCCATGTGCACAATCTCGGGCACATCGCGTTAGGCTGGTGGTGTCGTTTCAGTATCAGATCCTTGAATCAGGAAGTAGGCGATCAACGCCGTGTCCGTCAATACTCCGAACCGCACCATCGACGACTTCGGCTCGAACGAGTGGTTGGTCGAGGAATTGTACGAACAGTACAAATCCGACAAGAACTCAGTCGATGAGTCCTGGTGGCCGTTCTTCGACAAGTACGAGAAGAGCGGCGGAGAAGCAGGAAGAACTGCAGACAACGGGTCAGCCGCCGCAGACAACCGGGGGTCATCCGCCCCGCAGCCCAAGGCGGCGCAGGGCCCGACCCCGGCGAAGTCCGGAGGCGACCTCACCGCCCGGGAGAACTCCCGCGGAGTCTCCCCCTCGTCGGCGCAGACCGAGACCCTCAAGGCGGAGACGAAGTCCCTCCCCAAGGTCG
>JAPSIC010000237.1 GCA_031179165.1 Brevibacterium sp. | reverse complement strand
CCCACCTCGGCGGCCAAGACCTGGGCCTTCACCCGGATGATCGATGACGTCGACCTCCCCAACTCCGAACTCGGAGCCCTGGCGAGCGGCTTCGCCCGCGGGCTGCAGCAGCCCGACGGTGATCTCATCCCCGCCGAGGAGACGCCGGGCGATTTCGCCTCCGAGTACTTCCAGCGGGTCTCCGGGTGGTGGGAGACGCGGACCCTGGAGATGGCGCAGACCATGACGGTGCAGCTGTTCCCACCGGCAGCCGAGAGAACCGTGTCCCAGGCCAAGCGGTGGTTGGCCGACCATCCGGCGGCTCCGAAGGGCCTTCTGCGGCTGATGCGGGAGAACCTCGCCAATGCCGAGCGGGCCCTGCGGGTTCAGGAAGCATCCAGCCATTCCGAGGAAGCGTTGACCTTCACTCGCTAGAGTCGGGGCATCATGACTTTCGACGTTCTCGCTTCAGTGCTCATGTCCGCGCCCACCTTCGATTGGGAGTTCCTGCTCGGGGCTCCCCTGCGGATCCTGCTCATCATCATCGTCGCGATCGCGCTGAACTTCGTGGTGCGGATCCTCATCAGACGGTTCGCCGCCGGAGTGGCCAAAGGCACGGTCGGCAGCTCGAAGACCACCCGCAACCGGTTCTCCGCGTCGAACATGCAGGCGCAGATCTCCGGCTTCGAACCTGAGATCGTGCGCGAACGCCGTGCCCAGCGCGCGAACACGGTCGGTCGGATGCTGTCGTCCATCTCGACGATCTTCATCGTCGTCATCGCGGTGCTGATGATCCTCACCGAGCTCGACTTCAACCTCGGCCCGATCCTCGCCTCCGCCGGTGTCGCCGGTGTCGCGATCGGCTTCGGCGCGCAGGCACTGGTCAAGGACTACCTGTCGGGCTTCTTCATGGTCATCGAGGACCAGTACGGCATCGGCGACACCGTCGACCTGGGCGAGGCGATCGGCACGGTCGAGGACGTGGGGCTGCGGATCACGCAGGTGCGCGGGCTCGACGGCACCCTGTGGCATGTGCGCAACGGCGAGATCCTGCGGGTCGGCAACCAGTCCCAGGGCTGGGCCCGCGCCGTGCTCGACATCCCCATCGCCTACAACACGACGATGGCCACGTACTCCGAGGTCATCGCGGCCACCACCGAGGAGGTTGAGAAGGATCCCGAGATCGCCGACGCCATCCTCGAGAAGCCGGAGATCTGGGGCGTCGAGTCGCTGTCGGCCGAATCCCAGGTCATCCGCACGGTGCTCAAGACCAAGCCCAATCAGCAGTGGGCCGTCGCGCGCGCCTTCCGCGCCGAGCTCAAACGGCAGATGGACCGCCGCGGGATCCAGATCCCCATCACTCAGGAGACCGTGTTCCGGACGCTGCCGGATCCGACGGAGGCGATCAAGATCGCCGCCACCAACGAGACCGGGGACGCCGCCCACCATCACGAGTCGCACGGGAACGACGGGGACCGTCATCACGAGCCGCACGGCCACGACGAGCAGGGCGGACGGGACCCGCAACGCGATGCGGGACGGGATTCGGACAAACGGGCGTCGGCGCCGTGAACCGGGGATACTGGATCTGAACACGCCGGCGACCTGACCGGCAGCTCGAGAACCGGCAAGGGGAACTGAATACACGTGAGCGCTGCGTCGAACGACACCATCTTCACCGCGGTGGGTGGCCACCCCACCTTCACCCGTCTCGTCGACGTGTTCTACGACCACGTCGCCCGGGACGAAGTGCTCATCGCCATGTATCCCGAGGGCCAGGAGCTCAAGGGTGCCAAGCACCGGCTCCAGACGTTCCTCGAGCAGTACTTCGGCGGTCCGTCGACCTATCAGGACGAGCGCGGGCACCCGCGGCTGCGGATGCGCCACTTCCCGTATCCGATCGACTTCAGCGCCCGCGACCGGTGGCTTCGATGCATGCGCGCCGCCCTCGACGATGTGTCCCTGCCACCTCTGTACGAAGAGGTCTTCTGGGACTACTTCCAGCGGGCCGCCACCGCGATGGTCAACACCGCGGGCCACGAGGTCTGAGCCGCCTCAGGAGAGGTCTTCAGGCGACCGCGCGGGTGAGCAGGTGGCCGCCGGGGGTGACCAGACGCAGCCACCCCGGAGCCGCCATGACGGGATGCAGCTCCTGCGCCTCGGGCACGAACTTCAGTCCGTCGGCGGCGAACGCGACTCCGGCGGGCAGCG
>JAPSIC010000127.1 GCA_031179165.1 Brevibacterium sp. | reverse complement strand
CCGCGACATGCCGCTGGTCAGCGCCTTGATGTGCCCCAGCGCGCCATGGGGGTCGACGTAGCCGAACGCCCGCAGCCGGTCCGCGGCCGCCTGCAGGCTGGTGCCGCGACTGTGGGCGTCGACGACGGCTGCGTGGACCCCGACCGCCGCCTCGAGGATCGGGCGGTAGAAGATCTGCTCGTGCAGGCGGGTGACCTTCTTGGCGTAGTCCTTCCGCGCCTCCTCCAACCGCTCGGCGCTGCGCGGCCCGAAGCGGAAGACCGAGCGGGCCAGGATCCGCAGCCGTTCCTCGGTGTCGGGGATGAGGGCGTTGCGCAGCATCCGCGGGATCTGCACCCGGTGCTCGACCACCCGCATGAAGCGGTAGGCGGCCGAGAAGACATGCGCGTCCTGCTGGCCGATGTAGCCGTGTTCGCCGAGCGCGTCCAGGGCGAGGAGGGTGTTGGGAGTGCGGATGTCGACGTCGCTGCGTCCGTGGACGAGCTGGAGCAGCTGCGCGGAGAACTCGACGTCGCGCAGTCCACCGCGACCGAGCTTGATCTGCCGCGGCGCCTCGGCGGCGGGAATGAGGTCGACGACGCGGCGGCGCATGGCGCGGATGCCGTCGATGAACCCCTGCCTGCTCGCGGCCTCCCACACGAGCGGCAGCAGGGTCTCCACGTACTCCTCACCGAGGTCCCGGTCACCGGCGACCGGGCGGGCCTTGAGCAGGGCCTGGAACTCCCAGTTCTTCGCGATGTCGGCGTAGTAGTGGGTGAACTCACTCATCGTGCGCACCAGCGCCCCGGCCTTGCCCTCGGGGCGCAGCGCGGTGTCGACCTCCCACAGCGCGGGTTCGGCCGCGGGGTCGGAGAGGATCGCGCGCATCCGCTGCGCCATCTCCGTGGCCCGGGCCCGCTCGTCGTCGTCCGAGTCCGTCGCCTGGACGAAGACGACATCGACGTCGGAGACGTAGTTGAGCTCCCGGGCCCCGGTCTTGCCGAGCGCGATCACGGCGATGCGGACATCGGCCGTCGGGTCGAGCTCGCCGCGGGCGATCGCCAGGGCGGCGTCCATGGCCGCTGCCGCCAGGTCGGAGAGCACCGCCATCACCTGGTCGACGATCTCCTCCGGCTGTTCGCTGCTGAGGTCATCGGCGACGAGGCGGAGGAGAGCGTCCCGGTATGCCCGGCGCAGTGCGCTGATCCCCGCCTCGCCGACGAGCCTCGCGCGCGGCGCCGGATCAGCGGGATCGGCGCCGACGCTGCCCAGCAGCGATTCCCGCAGCGCGGACGCCGCGGCGGCGGGGGTGGAGATCATGAGGAACGGCGCCGGTTCCAACAGCAGCGACAGCGAGTCCGGATGGCGCACGAGGTGGTCGACCATCGCCTCGGACGTGCCGAGGACGGTGAGCAGCCGCCCGAGCAGCGGACGGTTGAGCTCATCCTCGGCGAGGTCCGCGGCCTCCCCGGCCCGAATCGCGGCGGCGAATGCCGGAAGCGCGTCCTCGGCCTGTTCGAGCACGCGGACGAGACCGAGGGCGGCGCCGTGCGGATCCGGCGTCGCCTCGAGCAGGTCGACGAACCTCGAGTCGAACGCCAGGGGCAGACTGAGAAGATCGTTGATGCCCTTGAGGAAGCGGGCGGCGGACTCGGAGACCGCGGCGTTGCGCGAGGTGATTCTGGCCATCGTCGCCTACATCGAGGTGAAGTGCTTGCTGAGCTCGTACGGGGTCACCTGAGCCCGGTACTCGTTCCACTCCTGCCGTTTGTTGCGGAGGAAGAAGTCGAACACCTCCTCGCCCAGCGTCTCGGCCACCAGGTCGGACTGCTCCATCGTCTCCAGGGCATGGGACAGGCTCGAGGGCAGAGCCTGGATGCCCATCGCCCGCCGTTCGATGTCGGAGAGCAGCCAGACATTGTCCTCGGCCTCGTCCGGCAGCTCGTACTCCTCCTCGATCCCCTTGAGTCCGGCGGCCAGCATGAGCGCATACGACAGGTATGGGTTGGCCGAGGAGTCCAGCGCCCGGTACTCGACCCGGGCCGACGAGGACTTGCCCGAGTTGTACTGCGGGACGCGCACGAGGGCGGAGCGGTTCCGGTGCCCCCAGCAGATGTAGGAGGGCGCTTCGTGACCGGTCCACAGCCGCTTGTAGGAGTTGACGTTCTGATTCGTCACCGCCGTGATCTCCGCGGCATGGGTGAGCAGGCCGGCGATGAACTGACGACCGGTCTTCGACAGCTGATACGTGGCGCCGGGCTCGAAGAACGCATTGTTCTCGCCCTCGAACAGCGACACATGCGTGTGCATCCCATTGCCCGGATGGTCGGCCAGGGGCTTGGGCATGAAGGAGGCGTAGACGCCCTGGGAGATCGCGACCTCCTTGATCACCGACCGGAAGGTCATGATGTTGTCGGCCATCGTCAGAGCATCGGCGTAGCGGAGGTCGATCTCATTCTGGCCCGGTCCGGCCTCATGGTGGGAGAACTCGACGGACAGCCCCATCGCCTCGAGCATCGTCACCGCCGACCGGCGGAAGTCGTTCGCGGTGCCGCCGTTGACGTGGTCGAAGTATCCTGCGGAGTCGACGGGCACGGGCCGGGTGCCGTCGACGATCCCGGTGCGAGGATCGAGGTTGTCGGTCTTGAACAGGTAGAACTCGACCTCCGGATGCACGTAGAACGTGAAGCCCTTCTCGGCCGCCTTCGCCAGGGTCCGCTTGAGGACGTTGCGCGGGTCGGCCTGGGCGGGCTCGCCGCCGGGGACATGGATGTCGCAGAACATCCGTCCCGTCGGCTCGGTCTCGCCGCGCCAGGGCAACAGGGAGAAGGTCGACGGGTCCGGCTTGAGGACCATGTCGGCTTCGAACACCCGGGACAGGCCCTCCACGGCGGACCCGTCGAAGCCGATCCCCTCGGAGAAGGCTCCTTCGAGCTCAGCCGGAACGATCGCGACGGACTTCAGCCCGCCGAGGACGTCGGTGAACCACAGCCGGATGAAACGGACCTCCCGGTCCTCGACGGTGCGGAGGACGAATTCTTCCTGACGGCTCATCGACTCAGCCGTTCCATTCGGCGTCTTCGTCGTCCCAGGCCTCGTTGCGGGCCTTGGCCTTCTCCAGGGCGGCGCGGGCCTCGGCCTCGGTGTCATAGGGACCCATCCGGTGGTTCCAATCGCTCACCAGGCCCTTCTCGACCGCGTTGGTCTCCACGTTGAAGTAGTACTTCGAATTGGCATCCTCAGCATCTTTGAACAGTCCCATGTCGGCCCTTCCATCACGGTGTGCAGTCCTTGCCGTTTCAGCTTACCGGTTCCCACCCCGTCGGGCAGGGGTCCTCACCGGAGCGTTCGAGGTTCCCAATTGCCCCCGGAACCCTGCGTTATCAGTGGCTGGGGCACTGCTTTCAGTGTGTGTGGAAACGATCTTCCACTGATTCCGCAAACATTTCGCCGATTTCGGCCTTAAAGGTTTGCCTCTCAGACCTTAAGCGGAATACAGTGAGACGTACCCTCAGCCACGTCATCACGCGGCTGGATCTGCCCACGTTGGAACGGGGCGAAATGAGAGAGGAAAGCAATGCGCATTTCTGTGCCCACCGAGGTCAAGAACAACGAATTCCGGGTCGCCATCACGGCAGCTGGCGTCCAGGAACTCGTCTCCCACGGACATGAGGTCACCGTCCAGGCCGGAGCCGGCGAAGGCTCGTTCATCAGCGACGACGAGTACACCGCGGCCGGTGCGAAGATCGCTCCCGATGCCGCCTCGACGTGGGCCGCCGGTGACCTGGTCCTCAAGGTCAAGGAGCCCGTCGCACAGGAGTACGGCTTCCTGCGCAAGGACCTCGTCCTGTTCACCTACCTCCACCTCGCCGCCGACGAGGCGCTGACGAAGGCGCTGATGGAGGCCGGCACCACGGCGATCGCCTACGAGACCGTCCAGCCCGACGGCGGTGGGCTCCCGCTGCTCGCCCCGATGAGCGAGATCGCCGGTCGCCTCTCGACCCAGGTCGGCGCCCACAGTCTGCTCAAGGCCGAGGGCGGCCGCGGCATCCTCCTCTCCGGTGTCCCCGGAGTCGACCGCGCCAACGTCGTCGTCATCGGCGCCGGCGTCGCCGGAACCAATGCGGCTCGGATGGCGCTGGGGCTCGGAGCCACGGTCGAGGTCATCGACATCAACATCCCCCGCCTGCGCCAGATCGACGAGACCTTCGCCGGTGCGATTGCGACGAAGGTGTCGAACAAGTACGAGATCACCAAGTCGCTGGCCACCGCCGACCTCGTCATCGGTTCGGTGCTGATCCCCGGCAAGAAGGCGCCCAAGCTCGTCACCGACGAGATGGTGGCCGGGATGAAGCCGGGCTCGGTCCTCGTCGACATCGCCATCGACCAGGGCGGCTGCTTCGAGCACTCGCGTCCGACGACTCACGACGACCCGACCTTCACCGTCCACAACTCGGTCTACTACTGCGTGGCGAACATGCCCGGCGCTGTGCCGAACACGGCGACCAAGGCGCTGACCAACGCGACCCTGCCGTTCGCGGTCAAGCTGGCCAACCAGGGCTGGCACGCGGCGCTGTCGAACGACTCGGCGCTGGCTCGCGGACTCAACGTCCACAACGGCCACATCACCAACGACAACGTCGCCGAAGCCTTCGGGCTCGAGGCCTCCTCGGTCGCACACGCCCTGTCCAACTGAGGCGCCTGCCGACCGCAGTCGGCAGAACTCGCGGGAGTCAGCTGAGCGGGAGCCAGCTGAGCGTGAGCCCGCTGCACGCACCGTTGGCCGCAACCCACCCCATTGCACGGAGGTGGATTGCGGCCGGCGGTGCGCTGTGCGTGTGTGCCGCGACGAGCTGCAGCTAACGGGGCGTATTGCGTTTTCTCCCGGGGCGAATTAAGGCCTGCGCGGCAAGTTGCGGCCGGCGCGGCGAGTTGCGACCAACGGGGCGAACTGCGACCCCGGCAACCCCGCGCCGCCGGCGCGACCCGGGCGGTCAGGAGCTCGGCGGCGTGGTCGTCGACCGGAAGTGCTCCTCACACAGCCGCCCCGCCTCGAGCGAGTCCCCGGCCGCGATGGCGTCGACGATGGCGGCGTGATCGTGCACGGCCCGGTCGAACAGTTCGGCGGAGAACGGGTCGTGACGGAACCCGGCGTTGATCTTCGTGTCGATGTCGATGGCCATGCGGGCGAGTTCGGGATTGTGGCAGGCCCGGGCGATGGCGAAGTGGAACTGGGCGTCGGCGGTGCGGGCGGCTGCCGCCTCGGCGAGTTCGGAATAGGTCGCCGCCAGCCGGTGCAGCTGCTCGAGCTCATCGTCGGTGCGGCGCAGGGCGGCCACTGCGGCCAGCGTGTTGTGGAAGACGGCACGGGCATCGAGGAGATTCCTCCGCTCCGCATGGAACTCGCCGATGCGTTCGGCCATCGGCGCCAGGGCCGCCGGTTCCGCACTCGAGACGAACGTCCCTCCCCCACGTCCGCGACGACGTTCGACGACGCCGAGGCGCTCGAGGCGCTCGAGCGCCGCCCGGACGCTGGAGCGGGAGACCTGCAGGGCGGCGGCCAGCGCGCGCTCCCCGGGCAGCATCGTGCCCACGGGCAGGGCTCCGACAGCGATTCCCGACAGGATGTGATCGGCGATCTGCTGTGGCGCGCTCGTGAGGCTGACGACGTCACCGAGTCCGGAGAACTCCTGGGCCCCCGGATCGTTCGGATCGTTCATTCCACCTCCCGGTCAGTCTGCCGCGATCCCGGCGGGTCTGCCGTGATCCCGGCCGCGCGTCCGCGGCACGACCGAGTCTAGACCGCCGCGCCGCCTCTCGAATACGTCGACAGGCACTGCGATTGTGGATTAACTGCGCAGTCCCACTCTAGAATCGAGTCATCATGACATCAGCGCCACGCCTGCTCACCCCCGGCACGGTCTCACCCGAGCGTCCCGTGCCCTCCCATATCGTCCGCCCCGAGTATGTCGGACGCGCCGACGCCGACGAGGGCCGCGGTCATAACCTCTACACCCCCGAGGAGATCGAGAAGGTCCGTCGGGCCGGTCGGATCGCCGCGAACGCCCTGACCGCCGTCGGCGAGATCATCGCCCCCGGGGTCACGACCGATGCGATCGACGCTCGGGCGCATGAGTACATGTGCGATCACGGCGCCTACCCCTCGACGCTGGGCTACCGCGGGTTCCCCAAGTCGGTGTGCACCTCGGTCAACGAGGTCATCTGCCACGGGATCCCCGACTCCACGGTGCTCGTCGACGGCGACATCATCAACGTCGACATCACCGCCTACATCGACGGCATGCACGGGGACACCAACTACACGTTCTACGTGGGCGAGGTCGCCGAGGAGTCCCGTCTGCTGGTCGAGCGGACATGGGAGGCGATGATGCGCGGGATCAGGGCCGTGAAGCCGGGACGCGAGATCAACGTCATCGGCCGCGTGATCGAGAAGTATGCGAAACGCTTCGGCTACGGGGTCGTGCGCGACTACAGCGGCCACGGCGTCGGCCGCGAGTTCCACTCCGGGCTCATCATCCCCCACTACGACGCCGCCCCGGCCCACGCCGAGGTGGTGGAGCCGGGAATGATCTTCACCATCGAACCCATGCTCAACCTCGGGACCGAGGCGTGGGACGTCTGGGACGATTCCTGGACCGTGGTGACGAAGGACCGGAAGAGGTCAGCCCAGTTCGAACACACCCTCGTCGTCACCGAGACCGGTGCCGACATCCTCACCCTGCCCGACGCGGACACCGCCATCGCGCAGGGTCCGATGAAACTCGAGGAAGTCAGATGACACAAGGCACCCAGGGTCGCCTGAGCATAGGAATCGACATCGGCGGCACCGGCATCAAGGCCGCTCTCATCGACATCGTGACGGGAAAGCTGCTCTTCAAGAGGGTCCGCGTCTTCACCCCGAAGCCGAGCACCCCCGAGGCGGTGGCCCAGGCGATCACCGAGGTGTACGAGCTGCTCGTCGCCCGGGCTCTCGAGTCCGCGTGCATCGACGACCGGGCCGTGCTCGATGCGCTGCCGCTGGGCTGCGGGTTCCCCGGTGTCGTCTGCGACGGTCAGGTGGAGTACATCGCCAACCTCGACCAGAGGTGGCGCCAGTGGCCGATCGAGGACTACCTGCGGGAGAAGACCGGCAAGACGGTCTACCTGATGAACGACGCCGACGCCGCGGGCCTGGCGGAGATGAGCTTCGGCGCCGGCAGGAACTTCCGGAAGAAGACCGTGCTGATGACGACCCTGGGCACGGGGATCGGGACCGCGCTCTTCACCCAGGGCCGGCTGGTGCCCTACACCGAGCTGGGCCACATCGAGATGAACGGCCGCGATGCGGAGACGCAGGCGGCGGAATCGGTCAAGGTGCGTGAGGGCCTCGACTACCCCGAATGGGCCGGGCGCCTGCAGCAGTACTACTCGATGATGGAGCTGCTGGTCTGCCCGGATCTCATCATCGTCGGCGGCGGGGTCTCGAAATCCCACCACCTTTTCCTGCCCCTGATCAAGACCCGGGCGCAGATCGAACCGGCGAAGTTCCGCAATGACTCCGGCACGATCGGCGCGGCCGTGCTCGCCGCCAACGGAGGCAAGGCGAAGGTCCGGAAGCGGAAGAAGGCGGCCGTCGCCGAGGCGGTCTGACGGTCACGGTGCCCGGCCCGGCTTCGGCGGTCTCCCCGTCGGCCCGGCGGGATGCGCGCCTGCTGGCGTATTCCCACCTGACCGTCGACTTCTATCAGGGCGCCATCGCCGCTCTCGTCCCGTTCCTCGTCCTCGAACGCGGCTACACCTACGCCGCAGCCGCGGGAATCGTGCTCGCCTCGTCGTTGTCGTCGTCGATCGTCCAGCCGGTGTTCGGAGCCGTGGACGACCGGTGGCGGCTGCGATGGCTGATCCCGGTCAGCATCTTCATCGCCGGGGCCGGCATCGCCGGGGTCGCGATCTCGGAGTCGTTTCCGCTGACCGCGCTCGTCGCCTCGGCGTCGGGAATGGGCGTGGCCGCCTTCCATCCGGTCGGCGCCGGTCGCGCCCGGGAGATCAGCGGCGAGAACCACGTCGTGATGTCGTGGTTCTCCCTGGGCGGCAACATCGGCTTCGCGATCGCGCCGCTCGTCGTCGCGGGCACGGTGGGCGTTCTCGGCTTGGGGGCGAGCCCGCTGCTGATGATTCCGGCACTGACCGGAATCATCGCGATCGCCCTGATCCGCCGCCCGCGCTCTCCCTCCCCCGTCCGCTCGGCACGCACGGCCGGAATGGGTCGCGACGATTGGCGCGGCTTCACGCGGCTGTCGGTGGCGATCATGTGCCGATCCATCGTGTTCGTCGGGATCGGGTCGTTCATCGTCCTGTTCATGCACCAGTACCGCGGCGTTCCGGAGGGTCTGGCGGCAGCGTCGCTGTTCGTCTTCTACCTCGGCGGGGCCTTCGGCACGGTCATCGGCGGTCACCTCGCCCGACGTTGGCCCCGGGTCGCGATCCTGCGCTGGGCCTACCTGACGGCGGTCCCGGTCATCGCCGGCATGCTCATCATCCCCGGTCCGCTCGCCTGGGTGTGCATCGGCCTCGCCTCGATCGTGCTCTACGTGCCGTTCTCCCTGCATGTGACCCTCGGACAGGACCTGCTGCCGCGGCATATGGGCACCGCCAGCGGGGTCACCCTCGGACTCGCCGTCTCGATCGGCGGTCTGGCCTCGCCCGTCATCGGGGCGCTCGCGGACAGGATCGGCCTCGAGTCCGCGCTGCTCCCGCTCGCCGCCCTGCCGGCCCTTGCGGTCTGCGTCCTGCTCGGGATGAGGGACCCTCGCGCAGATGGGTGAGGACAGGCCACCGATACGCCGGGTTCTGTCATCGAGTCGGTCACCCTCCTCGACTGACGGCCATCTATCTGGGACCGATGTCACCACCGGCCTCGAGCGATCCACCCGACGACTCGGCGAGCAGCCTCAAGCGTCGTCTGTCTGATCTTGCTCCGGATGGGGTTTACCCAGCAGCGCCGGTCACCCGGCACTCTGGTGGTCTCTTACACCACCGTTTCACCCTTACCGACCGAGCTCGATCCGAAGATCGGGAACGGCAGGCGGTCTGCTCTCTGTTGCACTTGCCCGCGGGTTGCCCCGGGTGGGTGTTACCCACCATCCTGCTCTGTGGAGCCCGGACGTTCCTCAGCCCGTAACCGGGCCGCGGCCGTCTGGTGACCTGTCCTCAAGTCCCCCATCCTACCCGCGCTCGCCCTGCCCGTACTCACCCCAGCACATCGACCGGCGCCGAGGTGAGCAAACTAACGTGAGACTCCTCCGCGCCCCTCCCCCGGCCCGTCCTACGATGGTCTGGTGAAGATCCTGCTGCCGCCCTCCGAGGGAAAGACACCCGCGAGCTCGGGCGACCCCCTCGACCTCGACGCACTCTCGGCCCCGGACCTCAACCCGCACCGGCACACCGTCCTCACCCACCTCAAGCAGATCTCCGGACGCGAGGACGCACTCGACGTCCTCGGGGTGGGCGCCACCCTGGCCGTCGACGTCGCCCGCAACGTCGAGATCGACTCGCTGCCCTGCGCTCCCGCCCTGCTCACCTACTCGGGCGTCCTCTACGAGGCGATGGGGGCACCGGACCTCGTCGCCGCCGCCGAGGCGGACGACGCTCTCGCCGCGAAGCTGCGCGACGTGCAC
>JAPSIC010000126.1 GCA_031179165.1 Brevibacterium sp. | reverse complement strand
ACGAGGCCTCCTCGGAGGCATCCGGTGACGATGCGAAGTCCGCGCAGCCGGTCCAGGAGGAGACGGACACCAGGGAGCAGTCGAAGCGCGGGTCGAAGAGCAGCCGACGCCGTTCGAACCGCTCGAAGTCGGCAGCCGAGCCCGCGGACCGCAAGGCCGACGAACGCCGCTCCGAGGCGGAGGACGGATCACAGCGACAGACGACCGAGGAGCAGGCCCCCGCCGGGGCGGCACCAGCCGAGCCGGCGCCAGTCGAGCCGGCGCCAGTCGAGGCGGCGCCCGCGGCCGCAGAGCCGGAGAGGGACATGCCGCTGATGATCGGAGCGGACACCACCACGAAGGTGGCGGTGGCCGAGCCCGTCAAGCAGCCTCGGCGCCGGAAGCCTGCGACGCAGTCGCAGCAGCCCGAACCGGCCAAGGAGTCGCTGCCCTCGTCGTTCGTCATCATCGGCGAGGACTGAGCTCGGCCTGAGGCCTGAAGCCTGAGTGCGAAGCGCCGGGCCCGGGGGAGACGTTCCACCGGGCCCGGCGCTGCTTCGTTCCCGTGCCGGATCACGGCGGCTCATCTGAGCCCCGGTTCAGCCGCCCGACTTCTGGTTGCGGGTGGTGCTGATCGTCGGCTGGGCCGCCTGGTCCCCGCACAGGACGATCATCAGGTTCGACACGAGGTCGCTGCGCTCGGAGTGGCCCAGGGTGACGATGCCGCGGCTCTCGATCTCCTCGATCGCGGTCTCGACCATGCCGACGGCGCCTTCGACGATGAGCTGACGCGCGGCGACCACCGCGGTGGCCTGCTGCCTCTGCAGCATCGCCCGGGCGATCTCGGGCGCGTACGCGAGCTGAGTGATCCGGGACTCGATCACCGTCACCCCCGCGGCCGTGACCCTGGCAGCCACCTCCGTGGACAGCTTCGAGGTGATCTCATCGGCGTTGTCCTTGAGCGACATCCGACTGGAGTCCGAGGAGTCATAGGCATAGGAGTTCGCGATGTGGCGGACCGCCGTCTCGGCCTGAATGGCGACGAACTCCTCGAAGTCATCGACTTCGAACGTGGCCTGCGCGGTGTCGCGGACCTGCCAGACGACGACGGCGCCGATCTCGATCGGGTTGCCGTCGAGGTCGTTGACCTTGAGCGTCGAGGTCTCGTGATTGCGGATGCGGGTCGAGACCAGGTCCTTGGTGAACAGGGGATTGACGAACCGGAGACCGGACTGGCGGACCGTGCCGACGTACTTGCCGTAGAGCTGAAGGACGACGGCCTGGCCCGGAGCCACGGAGATGCAGCCCTTGAACAGGAACATCGAGGCGATGAACACGACGATCGCGGCGACGACCAGGGCGATGCCGATCCCGGCCTGTGCGAAGGTCATGAAGAATCCGAACACCGCCATGGCCACGGCGACGATGAGGAGCACGACGGCGGCGACGATCGCGAAGTACCCGGAGACGGCACCTGCCGGGCGCTCCCGCACCCGTTCGCCCTCCGGGGAGCGCAGCACGGGCGGCTGCCCCGGGCCGTTCGCGACGGGACGGCCGGGGCCGTTGCCGGTGGGGACGGGTCCGCCGGTCCCCGGCTGCGTGGGACTCGCGGCGGGTGGACCGGCCGGCCGGTGGCGGCCGGCGCCGTGCGGCTGGTCGGGGGGAAACGGGGGAGGATGGGGGTTCTGTGTCATGGCGCCAGTCTAGGTCCCTCCGGTCAACTCAACCCGCCTTGCGCCGTTCCGTCCCTGCCCGAGAAAAATGTGAGCTACGTAACAGTTGGGTAAATGTCTTGGCTGAACAGGGCATAGTGCTTGAAGCCCGGGTGTCGATAGGGAAGGTTATAGCGACATGGACACTATTCTCACAGGCGCACATCCGCCGATGTCTTCTCTGGCCGCCAGCGCACCGTCGTCGCCGGTCGACGATGCCATCAACTCCTGGTTCGAGCCGATCGCCACCGCGTTCGGCACCGTCATCTTCTTCCCGATCACCATCGGAGAGGTGAGCTTCCCCTTCGTGGTCCTGTGGCTGGTCGCGGCGGCGCTCATCTTCACCATCTACTTCGGGGTCATCCAGCTCCGCGGGTTCAAGGTCTCGCTCGACGTCGTGCGCGGCAAATACTCGCTGCCGACCGACCCGGGGGAGGTCACGCACTTCCAGGCACTGTCCTCCGCGGTGTCCGGGACCGTGGGTCTGGGCAACATCGCCGGCGTCGGCGTCGCCATCGCCCTCGGTGGCCCGGGCGCCACGTTCTGGATGATCATCGCCGGCCTGCTCGGCATGTGCACGAAGTTCGTCGAATGCACCCTGGGTGTGAAGTACCGCGAGATCGACGAGGACGGCGTCGTCCACGGCGGTCCGTTCAAGTACCTGCCCGTCGCCTTCCGCCGGTTCTCCCGCCCGGTCGCTGCGACCCTGACCGGGCTGTTCGCGGTGGCGATCCTCATCTTCGGCGTCGTCGGCGGCGGAATGTTCCAGGCCAATCAGACCTTCGCCCAGGCTCGCACCGCCACCGGTGGCGAGGACGGCCTCCTCGGCGGTCCGTGGGCCGGGGTCATCTTCGGAATCCTCTTCGCCATCCTCGTCGGACTGGTCATCCTCGGCGGCATCAAATCGATCGCCAGGGTCACCGACAAGCTGGTCCCGGGCATGGCGATCTTCTACGTCGCCTCCTGCCTCCTCGTGCTCGGGATCAACTTCGGTCAGATCCCCACCGCGATCGGTGAGATCTTCTCCGGGGCGTTCAACCCCCAGGGCATCGCCGGCGGCATCGTCGGCGTGATGATCATCGGCTTCCAGCGCTCGGCGTTCTCCAACGAGGCCGGAATCGGCTCGGCGCCGATCGCCCACTCGGCGGTCAAGACCCGGCGGCCGATCTCGGAGGGATTCGTGGCGCTGCTCGAACCCTTCATCGACACCGTCGTCATCTGCACCATGACCGCCCTGACGATCATCGTCGCCAACCAGCCCTCCTACCGCGAGGACCTCGGCGAGGGCGAGATCGGCGGCGTGGCACTGGCGTCGGACGCCTTCGCCACGGTGGCCGACTGGTACCCAGTGCTGCTGGCGATCGCGGTGGCGCTGTTCGCGTTCTCGACGCTCATCACCTGGGCCTACTACGGTGAGCAGGCGTGGAGCTACCTCTTCGGCCGGGCGAAGACGACCGTCAACGTGTTCCGGACCCTCGTCTGCGTGTTCGTCGTCATCGGCTGCGTCGCGACCTTCAGCAAGGTCGTCGAGTTCGCCGATGCGGCACTGTTCATGTGCGCCTTCATCAACATCCTCGGCCTCTACATCCTGATGCCGGTGGTGAAGAAGGAGATGAAGAAGTACCTCGCCGACCGCAAGGCCGGCACGCTCACCGATCCCGACACCGTCGACGCCGTTCCCGTCGACGATCGCGATCGCGTCTGAGCACGAGTCGCTCGGTGATCCACGCCCACCGCTACACTGGTGGGCGTGGATCACATTCAAGACGACACGGCACGTGCCCAGAAGCGGCTGCTCGAGCTGCGGGGCAGCATTGACAACATCGACGCGGCGCTCGTCCATCTCCTGGCCGAACGGTTCAAGCTGACCGAATCGGTCGGTGAGCTCAAGGCCGATCACGGGCTGCCGCCCGCGGACCTCGACCGTGAGAACCGGCAGGTCGCCCGTCTGCGCAGGCTCGCCGAGGACGCCCAGCTCGACCCGGAGTTCGCGGAGAAGTTCCTCGCCTTCATCGTCGCCGAGGTGATCCACCGGCACGAACGGATCGCCGAGAGCCGCTGACGCCTCCGGTTTGCCCGAGCGCCGTTCTCTGGACTAGAATCAAGGGTCGGTGCGCTTGAAGCACCACGGCAGGTGTTTCCTCTCAATGGGACGCTCGCGGGGAACCGTCTCCGCGGGAGCCAAGGGATCAACCGCCGTTCGTTTGTGTATATGCAGAAAGGGTTCGACCATGGTCTATGCCATTGTCCGTGCCGGTGGCCATCAGGAGAAGGTCAGCGTCGGCGACATCATCACAGTCAACCGTATGAAGGCGAAGGCCGGAGAAAGCGTCGAACTCGATGCCGTGCTTCTTGTCGACGGCGATTCAGTCACGACTGACGCAGACGCCCTGTCCAAGGTGTCCGTCAGCGCAGAGGTCGTCAGTGAACTCCGCGGTCCCAAGATCGTGATTCAGAAGTACAAGAACAAGACCGGTTACAAGAAGCGTCAGGGCCACCGCCAGGACCTCACCCGTCTGAAGATCACGAACATCAAGTAAGAGGAGTCTCACGAAATGGCAAGCAAAAAGGGAGTCAGCTCGACTCGCAACGGTCGCGACTCGAACCCCCAGTACCTCGGTGTCAAGCGCTTCGGCGGGCAGGTCGTCAAGGCCGGCGAGATCATCGTGCGTCAGCGCGGAACCAAGTTCCACCCGGGCAGCAATGTCGGACGCGGAGGAGATGACACTCTCTTCGCCCTGTCCGCAGGAGCCGTCGAGTTCGGCACTCGCAACGGTCGCAAGATCGTGAGCATCGTCGGCGCCTGAGCGTTGACGAGCCGCGCGCTCAACAACTGATCTTCCCCGCGAGGGGTCCATGAAGGGTGAGTCCTGTGACTCACCCTTCATCTGATATAAGGACACTATGGCCACCGAGTTCATCGATCGAGTCACCGTTCACCTGCGCGCCGGCGACGGCGGCAACGGCTGCGCCTCGATCAGGCGCGAGAAGTTCAAACCCCTCGGCGGTCCCGACGGGGCCAACGGAGGGTCCGGCGGCGACATCAGATTCGTCGTCGACACCCAGACCACCACTCTGCTGCCCCTCCACCACCGGCCCCACCTGCGGGCCACCGACGGCGGCATCGGCAAGGGCGATCTGCGCCACGGCGCCGACGGCGCCGACCTGGTCGTGCCCGTGCCCGAGGGCACGGTGGTCAAGAACCAGTCCGGGGACATCATCGCCGACCTCGTCGGGGCCGGCACCGAGTACATCGCCGCGGCCGGGGGCCGGGGCGGGCTCGGCAACGCCGCCCTGGCCTCGAACAAGCGCAAGGCGCCCGGCTTCGCCCTCCTCGGGGAGCCCGGCGAGACCGCCACCCTCGTGCTCGAACTCAAGACGATCGCCGACATCGCGCTCATCGGCTACCCCTCGGCCGGAAAGTCCAGCCTCATCGCGGCGCTGTCCTCGGCCAAGCCGAAGATCGCCGACTACCCGTTCACGACCCTCGTGCCCAACCTCGGCGTCGTCGAGGCCGGCGACGTCCGGTTCACCGTCGCCGACGTCCCCGGGCTGATCCCCGGAGCCTCGGAGGGCAAGGGCCTGGGACTGGAGTTCCTGCGCCACGTCGAGCGGTGCGCCGCCCTCGTCCACGTCATCGACATGGCGACCTGGGAGCCCGGCCGCGACCCGGTCTCCGACCTCGAGGTGATCGAGTCCGAACTCGACGCCTACGCGGTCGACCTCGACCAGGGCAGCGGCCTGCTGCCGCTCTCGGAGCGGCCCAAGCTGGTGGCGCTGAACAAGACCGACATCCCGGATGGACGCGACCTCGCCGACATCGTGCGTCCCGACCTCGAGGCCGCCGGCTACCGGGTGTTCGAGGTCTCCGCCGTCAGCCATGCCGGGCTGCGCGAGATCTCCTTCGCGATGGCCGAGCTCGTGGTCGCCGAGCGCCGGCGCCGAGCCGAGCTCGAAGCCATCCCGAAGCGCGTCGTCATCCGCCCCAGGGCCGTCGACGACCGCGGCTTCGAGGTGCGCCGGGAGGACACCGCCGAGGGTCCCCTCTTCCGCGTCCGCGGGGAGAAGCCCGAACGCTGGGTCACCCAGACCGACTTCGGCAACGACGAAGCCGTCGGCTACCTCGCCGACCGCCTCGAACGCCTCGGCGTCGAGGAATCGCTGTTCAAGGCCGGTGCGAAGCCCGGCGACACCGTCGTCATCGGCGGTGAGGACGGGGTCGTCTTCGACTGGGATCCGACCAGCGTCGGCGGGGCCGAGCTCCTCGGCTCCCGCGGCAGCGACCTGCGCCTGGAGGAGGACGCCCGCTCCACCCGACGGGAGCGCAAGGCCTCCTACCATAAGCGGATGGACGCGAAGGCAGCCGTGCGGGCCGAGCTCGAGGCCGAGCGGATGGCCGAACGCACCGCACGACCCGCCTCGGTGGACATCGACCAGGCCGGTGACGAGTCGGAGTCCGAGCAGCGGTGAAGGAGACCATGCACGGCTCCTCGGCGACGGCGGAGATCCGGGAGCACATCGCCGGGGCCAGGCGCATCGTGATCAAGGTCGGCTCCTCATCGCTGACGACGCTCGACGGAGGCCTCGACGAGTCCCGCCTGATCGCACTGACCGATGCCATCGGCGCCCACCGTGCCCGCGGGCACGAGATCGTCCTCGTGTCCTCGGGCGCGATCGCGGCCGGGCTCGAGCCGATGGGCCTGCGGCGCAGACCGCGGGACCTGGCGACCCAGCAGGCCGCGGCCGGGGTCGGTCAGGGCCTGCTCATGGCCGCCTACACCCGGGCCCTCGGACGCTTCGACCTCGTCCCCGGTCAGGTGCTGCTGTCGGCGGACGACCTCATCCGCCGCACCCACTACCGCAACGCCCAGCGCGCGATCGACAAACTCCTCGCGCTGGGCACGCTGCCCATCGTCAATGAGAACGACGCCGTCGCCACCGAGGAGATCCGGTTCGGCGACAACGACCGGCTCGCGGCCCTCGTCGCCCACCTCGCCCATGCCGATGCCCTGGTCCTCCTCTCCGACGTCGATGCTCTCTACTCGGGACCGCCGCACCTGCCCGGCTCCCACCGCATCGAGCACGTCAGCGGGCCCGCGGCCCTCGCTGACGTCGCCGTCGGGGGAGTCGGCACCGCCGGCACCGGCACCGGAGGGATGGCGACGAAGGTCGAGGCCGCGCTGATGGTCGCCGACTCCGGCATCCCGGCGGTGCTCACCTCGGCGGACCGGATCACCTCCGCCCTCGAGGGCGAGGACGTCGGCACGTGGTTCTCCGTCACCCACCGCCGTCGCGGCACCCGCCTGCTGTGGCTGCGACACCTGGCGAAGACCTTTGGCTCGGTCACGATCGACCGGGGCGCCGAGGCGGCCGTGCGGTCGCGGGGAACCTCTCTCCTGGCCGCCGGCGTGACCGCCGTCGACGGCGATTTCGAAGCAGGGGATCCTGTCGAGATCAGGAATCTCGACGGCGAGGTCATCGCCCGCGGGATGACGAACTTCTCGTCGGCCGAGCTGCCTGCCATGTTCGGGTTCTCGACCGATGAACTTGGAACCCGGCTCGGAAGTGACTACCGTAAAGAGGTCATCCATCGCAACGATCTCGTGCTCACCCATGTGAGCGGGAGGGGATAGTTCATGAGCGCTGCAGCCGAGATCCACCCGAAGACCGTCCGTGGTGTCACCAAGGTGGCCCGGAACGCCAAGAGCGCCGCCGCTCAGCTGGCCACCGCCTCCACCGCCGAGAAGAACGCCGCCCTGCAGGCCATCGCCGACGGGCTGCGGACGCATTCCGCGCGGATCCTCACCGCCAACGAGGCCGATCTCGCCGCCGGTGAGGCGAACGGTCTGAGTGCGGCGCTGCTCGACCGACTGAGCCTGAGCGAGGACCGCATCGAGGCCATCGCCGCCTCGGTGGAGAAGGTCATCGACCTCGACGACCCGGTGGGCGACATCGTCGTCGGGCGCACCCTGCCCAACGGGATCCGGCTGACCCAGACCCGGGTGCCGATGGGCGTCATCGGGGCGATCTACGAAGCACGGCCCAATGTCACCGTCGACATCGCCATCCTCGCGCTCAAAGCCGGCAACGCGACCGTGCTGCGCGGCGGATCCGCGGCGGAGAAGTCGAACGGCGAGATCATCGCGATCCTGCGCCGGGCGGTCGAATCCGCCGGGCTGCCGGCGGACACGGTCAACGGAATCGATCAGTACGGCCGCGAAGGGGCCAGCGTGCTGATGAATGCCCGTGACTACGTCGACCTCCTCATCCCTCGCGGCGGTGCGGAGCTGATCAACACGGTCGTGCAGGAATCGATCGTGCCCGTGATCGAGACCGGGATCGGCAATGTCCACATGTTCATCGACTCCTCGGCTACGGTCAAGACCGCCGTCGACCTCGTGATCAACTCGAAGACCCATCGTCCCAGTGTGTGCAACTCGCTCGAGACCCTGCTCGTCCATGAGAAGGCCGCCAAACGGGTGCTGCCGAAGATCCTCGAGCGCCTCGACGCCGCCGGGGTCATCGTCCACGCCGACTCGGACGTCGCCCAGCTCGCCCCCGAATCGATGAAGATCCGGAAGGTCTCGCGTCGTGACTGGGCCAAGGAGTACCTCGACCTCGAGCTCGCGGTGAAGATCGTGACCGGCATCGACGAGGCGATCGACCACATCCGCGCCTACACCTCGGGACACACCGAGGTGATCGTGACCAAGGACATCGACAACGCCGAGACATTCGTCACGGGCATCGATGCCGCGGCGGTGGGTGTCAACGTGTCCACCCGCTTCACCGATGGCGGGGAGCTGGGATTCGGCGCCGAGGTGGGAATCTCGACCCAGAAGCTGCACGCTCGCGGGCCGATGGGCGTCGAGCAGCTGACCACCACGAAATGGGTGATGGTCGGCAGCGGCCAGATCCGGGTCTGATCCGGAGCGGGAGTCCCGGTCCCTCACGCTATGTCGATACCCGCTTGTCGGCGAGTTCGTGAGAAACTTGAACCAACATCGCAGACGCACATGCGTCGGAAGTCTCGCAAAGGAGTACACCAGTGAACGCCGCACTTCTCGCAGCCGCAGCCGAGGGCACCGAACATGCCGCTCACGCCGAACCGGCGATGGCGCCGATCCTCTACGGCCTCATCACCCTGTCGATCTTCATCTCGATGGCCGTCGTGAGCCGGTCGTGGAAGGGCATCGCGCACCGCCACTGATATGGGAAGGCAACCCCGACGGGTCGGTGTCATGGGCGGCACCTTCGACCCCATCCACAACGGTCACCTGGTCGCCGCATCGGAGGTCCAGGCGACCTTCGACCTCGATGAGGTGGTGTTCGTCCCCACCGGCCGTCCGTATCAGAAGGACGCCAGGGAAGTCACCGACGCCGAGAACCGGTACCTGATGACGGTGATCGCGACCGCCTCCAACCCCCGGTTCACCGTCTCCCGGGTCGACGTCGACCGCCCGGGCCCGACCTACACCATCGACACCCTGCGCGATCTGTCGAGAATCTACGGATCCGACACACAGATGTACTTCATCACCGGCGCGGACGCTTTGGCTCAGATCCTGACGTGGAAGAATGTGGATGAGCTGTTTTCCTTGGCGCACTTCGTCGGAGTGAGCCGACCGGGGCACGAACTGCATGGTGACGGCCTGCCGGTGGACAGATTGAGCTTGGTGCAGATTCCGGCACTGTCGATCTCGTCAACGGATTGCAGACAACGGGTGATGGAGGGAGCGCCGGTCTGGTACCTCGTACCGGACGGGGTCGTTCAGTACATCGCGAAATACGAGCTGTACAGGAGTGAGAATGGCTGAGGAGCACTTCACGTCACGCCGCGCGCGGCGGGAAGCCGAACGGTTGGCCGCGGAGCAGGCGTTCGAAGCACGTTCGACCCCTGAACAGCCGAGCGACTCCGGCCCCGCCTCCCGAGCAGAGCTGTTGAGCCCGGCCGAGCCCCCCGCGACGC
>JAPSIC010000236.1 GCA_031179165.1 Brevibacterium sp. | reverse complement strand
GCCGC
Source organism: Brevibacterium sp. (assembly GCA_031179165.1). Taxonomy (GTDB): domain Bacteria; phylum Actinomycetota; class Actinomycetes; order Actinomycetales; family Brevibacteriaceae; genus Brevibacterium. Next base: position 2,202 of record JAPSIC010000236.1, on the reverse strand, counting down.
CGAGATGATCGCGACCTTCACCTCGGGCCCGGTCCCGCAGCCCCCGCCTGGTGCGGCAGCCGAGTCTGCGGCTGCGGAGTCTGCGACTGTGGAGCCCGAGTCTGCGACTTCGGAAACCTCATCCGCGTCGGCAGAGGACACCTTCGAGGTCTTCGACTCCCAGGGCGATGAGATCCTCAATGTGCGCGCGTCCGATCCCGTGGACAACACCGTGCCCTCGGGCCGATCGGCGGCCGCCGAGGCGATGCTTCTCCTCGGCGAACTCGGCATCGACGGACCGCTGACGACCGATCAGGTGATGCAGATCCGCGACAGGCTCCTCGGCGTCTATCGGGCTCTCGCCGCACGCGCTCCTCGAGGCTGCGGTCATGGCCTGTGGCAGGCCGAGCGGGCTCTCAACCCGGTCCGAGTCGCCAGCCGCGACGCCGAGCTTCTCGCCTTCGCGGCCCGGCACCCCGCAGTCACCCTGCTCACGGGCTCCACTGGGGTGCCGGACGAGAACGGGGAGGAAGTGCCCGTGCCGGAGGGCACCGCGATCGTCTGCCGCGGCACCGAATGCTCAACGCCGGTGACCACAGTCGGGGAATTGGCCCAGCTGCTCGGTTCCTGAGGTGATGCTGGTGGACGCCTCATCACTTTTGGAACTATGCATCTGTTCTGGAACAGATGCATAGTTCCAAAAGTGATGAACATCGGCGCGAGACACTCGTCAATCGACGAGGCGGAGGCCGCGGTAGCGGTTGAGGGCGGCCGCGATCTCCTGCGCCCGGGGGCGAGCCAGGTGTCCGGGGTGGTCACGGTGGCCGGTCAGTCCGTCGACGCCCTGTGCGTCGAGCATGTCGTCGATCTCCGCCAGCGCCTCGGTGATGGTGGCCCGGCCGTCGAAGATCTCCGTCATGTACTCCAGAGCTTCGGCGACACCACTGGTCTGCTGCGGATCCACCAGCTGGGCGAGGACGCTGAGATCGATGAAGCTCTTCCCGAACTGGATCTGGCTGAGCCCCTTCGCCTTCGCCGACTTCGTCTTCGAGGCCGGGCGCAGCGCTGTGGCGGTCGGCACCCGCTCGCGAGCGGGCGAGAAGACCCCGGCGGCGACGGGGTCACCGACACCGGCCCCGCCTGACTCGCCTTCGAACTCCGCCGCATCGACCCCGACGAGTTCGTGGGCCTGCTGCGTGACGTCGCGGGGCACATAGGCGTCGAGGGCGATGACTCGGTCCGCGACCTCGAAGAACGCGCTCGATCCGCCGGCGACGAGCACGGTGGAGACACCTCGGCGAGAGAACAGGGGCCGCACCCGGTCGACGAACGGGGTGATGGGCTCGCGGTCGGCGGGGATGAGTGCCCGCATCCGGTCGTCGCGGATCATGAAGTTCGTCGCCGAGGTGTCCTCGTCGATGAGCAACGTGGCCGCTCCCGCTTCGAGCGCTTCGACGAGGTTGGCCGCCTGGGAGGTCGACCCGCTCGCGTTCGTGGTCGTGAAGGACCGCGTGTCCGTGCCCGAGGGGAGGTTGTTGATGAACGGGGAGATGTCATCACCGGTCACGGCGCGCCCGTCCTCAGCGCGGATGGAGGTGGCGGTGGGTTCGGTGACGACCCATTCGCGCCCGTCGCCGGCGATGTGCTGGTAGACGCCGCGCTCGAGCGCGCGCAGGATCGTCGACTTCCCGTGATACCCGCCGCCGACGATGACGGTGACACCACGCGGGATCGCCATGCCCGTCACGGTGCGACCGCTCGAGAGCGTGAAGGTGCGCTCCAGCGATTCGGGACTGCGGAACGGTACGGCATCGCCCGTCTCCATCGGCAGGTCCGAATCGCCGGAGCGTCGCGGCAGGAGCGCGCCGTTGCCGATGAACCCGAGAAGACCGTCCTCGCCGAGGCGGCCGCGCAGTTCCAGCTGATCGCGGTGGAGCTGGACGTGCTCGCGCAACGCTGCCGGGAGCGAAGTGGAGGACGGGGAGGGGCGGGAAGAGGCATGCGTCTCGAGTGCCGCGGCGGAATCGTCGTTCGGCCACTCGCCGAAGAGGAACATGGCCCGAGCGAGTTCGGGCAGGTCGCGGGTGAGGATGTCCGCGGCCTGGCGGCCGAGGATGCGGCGACCGCGGGCGGGCAGATTGACCAGGAGCCGGGCCTCGAGGCCGGCATCGTCGATGACGACATTGGTGCGATCGAGGATCTCCTGACCGGGGCGGCCGAGGA
>JAPSIC010000125.1 GCA_031179165.1 Brevibacterium sp. | reverse complement strand
CGGCCAGGGAGATCAGCGCCTGGGTGACCACGGACGCCGCGTCGACGAGGTAGTGGCGGCGGGCCGCCGGACGCGTGTCGGAGATCGCGTAGCCGTCGGTGCCCAGCGACGTGAAGTGGTTGGGCACGTACTGGCGGATCTGATCGGGAACGGCCCGCATGTAGTCCGAAGTCGCGATGACCGGGCCCTCGGCCTCGGCCATCTTCTCGGTCACGAACGGCACCCGGGGTTCTCGGTCGGGGTTCGTCAGGCGCTCGTCGTCGCAGGCCAGAGCCTCCCGACGCAGCTCGGTCCAGGAGGTCACCGACCACACGTCGGCCGACACGCCCCAGTCCTCCTCGAGCATCCGCTGCGCCTCGAGCACCCACGCCACTCCGACGCCCGAGGCCATCAGCTGCACCTTCGGCCCGCCGGTCTCCGGTCCCTTCGCCAGCAGGTACATGCCCCTGAGCACCCCGTCGACGTCGAGATCCTCGGGCTCGGCCGGCTGCAGCATCGGCTCGTTGTAGAGCGTCAGGTAGTACATGACGTTGGGGTCGCGCTCATCGGAGGGATCGTACATCCGGTGGAGACCGTCGCGGAGGATATGCGCGATCTCGTAGCCGAAGGCCGGATCGTAGGAGACCACCGACGGATAGGTCGAGGCGAGCAGGTGGGAGTGCCCGTCCCCGTGCTGCAGCCCTTCGGCCACCAGGGTGGTCCGGCCGGCGGTGGCGCCGAGGATGAAGCCCCTGGCCATCTGGTCGCCCGCTGCCCAGAAGAAGTCACCGGTGCGCTGGAAGCCGAACATCGAGTAGAAGATGTAGAACGGGATCATCGGCTCGCCATGGGTGGCGTACGAGGTGCCCGCGGCGGTCAGCGCGGCGGTGGCTCCCGCCTCGTTGATGCCCACGTGCAGCAGCTGGCCGTCCGTGGCCTCCTTGTAGGCGAGGAACAGGTCCCGGTCGACCGAGACGTAGTTCTGCCCGTGCGGGTTGTAGATCTTCGCCGTCGGGAAGAAGGAGTCCATGCCGAAGGTGCGCGCCTCGTCGGGAATGATCGGCACGATCCGCTTGCCGAACTCCTTGTCGCGCATGAGGTCCTTGAGGATGCGGACGAACCCCATCGTCGTCGCGATCTCCTGCTTGCCCGATCCGCGCTTGCCGACCTCGTAGGCCTTGTCGCCGGGCAGCTGGAGGTCGATGTGGGTGCTGCGCCGTTCGGGGGAGTACCCGCCGAGTGCGGCGCGGCGCTCCTGCAGGTACTTGATCTCCGGGGCGTCGGCGCCGGGGTGGTAGTAGGGCGGCAGCTTGGGGTTGTCCTCGAGCTCCTTGTCGGAGATCGGGATCTGGAAGTGATCGCGAGCCAGCTTGAGGTCGTCGATGGTCATCTTCTTCATCTGGTGCGTGGCGTTGCGGGCCTCGAACGAGGGACCGAGCGAATAGCCCTTGACCGTCTTGACGAGGATCACGGTGGGCTGGCCCGTGTGCTCGAAGGCGGCCTTGTACGCGGCGTAGACCTTGCGGTAGTCGTGGCCGCCGCGCTTGAGCCGCCAGATCTGGTCGTCGCTGTAGCCCTCGACCATCGCCTTGGTGCGGGGATCGCGGCCGAAGAAGTTGTCGCGGACGAAACCGCCGGACTCGCCCTTGTAGGTCTGGTAGTCCCCGTCCGGGGTCTCATTCATGAGGTTGACCAGGGCCCCGTCGCGGTCCCTGGCCAGCAGTGCGTCCCACTCCCGGCCCCAGATGACCTTGATCACGTTCCAGCCGGCTCCGCGGAAGAAGGCCTCGAGCTCCTGGATGATCTTGCCGTTGCCGCGCACGGGTCCGTCGAGGCGCTGCAGGTTGCAGTTGATGACGAAATTGAGGTTGTCGAGCTCCTCATAGGCGGCGACTTGGAGCATGCCGCGGCTCTCCGGCTCATCGAGCTCACCATCACCGAGGAACGCCCAGGTCTGCTGCTGCGAGGTGTCCTTGATGCCACGGCCCAGCAGGTACTTGTCGAACTGCGCCTGCGCGATGGCGTTCATCGGGCCGATGCCCATCGACACCGTCGGGTGCTCCCAGAAGTGGGGCAGCTGCCGCGGGTGCGGGTAGGAGGGCAGACCGCCGGGCCTGCCGTCGATGAGATGCGACTCCTGCTGGCGGAACCCGTCGAGCTCGTCGGCGCTCATCCGACCCTCGAGGTAGGCACGGGCGTACATGCCCGGTGAGGCGTGACCCTGGAAGAAGATGTGATCACCGCCGCCGGGATGGTCCTTGCCGCGGAAGAAGTGGTTGAGCCCGACTTCGTAGAGCGTGGCCGAGGACGCGTAGGTCGAGATGTGGCCGCCGACCTCGATGCCCGGGCGCTGAGCGCGGTGGACGATCATCGCGGCGTTCCACCGGTTCCAGCTCCGGTACCGGCGTTCGACCTCCTCATCGCCGGGGAACCAGGGCTCGTTCTCCGGGCCGATCGTGTTGACGTAGTCGGTGGCGGTGAGGCTGGGAACGCCGATCTGCTTCTGGCGTGATCGCTCGAGCATGCGGAGCATGACATAGCGGGCGCGAGACCGGCCGCCCTCGTCGATGAGCGCGTCCAGGGAGGCCAACCACTCCTGGGTCTCCTCCGGATCGATGTCGGGCACCTGGCTCGGCAGGCCGTTGAGGATCGGTCCGCCCTGATTGCGATTGTCCACGGTGTGTTCCTCTCTGTCGCTGTCACGATCTTCCCAAGGTTCGAAGATCACGCAATCAAGTGGAGTACGGTTCAAACCATGATTGAGCGCAGGGTCCACCCGATACATTCATCACCTTAGTCCTCTCCCGTCGGCTTCGCTGGGCCGGTTTCCTGTGATCTGGCCGACCGGGACCGGACCGCTCGGACGGGTTCGTGCACTTCGCTGTCGATTGCTGACGGATACTGCCGATTGGGCGCGCGGGCATTTGCGCCTTGGCCTGTGTTGACGGAACAATAAGGGCATGAGCAACTCCGCTTCGGAAAGGACATCTTCCACGTCGACCCTCCCGGGTGAACTCGGCCAGAATCTTGGCCTGAGATCGGGAGACTATGTGCAAGAAATCGGCTACGACGATGACGTCGACCTGGAACTGTGTCAGGCGATCGAGAAGATCACAGGTGAGAAGATCGCGGATGGGGATGTCGACGATGTGTTCGACGTCATCCTGATGTGGTGGCGTTCGGACGACGATGATCTCATCGACGGCCTGGTGGATGCCCAGGTCACGTTGAAAGAAGGGGGAGTTGTGTGGCTGTTGACCCCCAAGGCCAATCGACCCGGCCACATCAGCCCGGCTGAGATCTCGGAGGCCGCCCCGACGGCGGGGATGCACGTGACGTCGACCGTCAGTGCCGCCGAGGACTGGGCCGGATTCCGCCTGGTCGGCAAGAAGAACTATTCGTGATGCTCGCTCCCGGTGATCGGGCGCCTGAGTTCCAGGTGCCCGATCAGTTCGGGAGCGTTCTCGACCTCGCCGAGGTGCTTGAGCGGTCGGTCGCGGTCGTGTCGTTCCTGCCCTTCGCCTTCTCCCCCGTCTGTGGTGAGGAGATCCGCGCCCTGCAGGAGCTGCATGAGAGCCTGCGGGCCGAGGCGCGGCCGATCGAGATCATCGGCATCACCGCCGACTCCAAATACACCCTGGCCGCCTGGTCCAAGGACGCGGGCGTGACGTTCCCCCTCGGCTCCGATTTCTGGCCCCACGGGAGGGTCGCCGCCGCCTACGGCGTCCTCGACGACCGGCACGGGGTGGCCGAACGCGGGGTATTCGTCATCTCCCGGACGGGTACGATCGTGAGCAGTCGCCAGGTGCCACGGACCGATGCCCGCGACTTCCATCTCGACATCGCCGCGGCGATGAGCGCACTTCAGGAGGGATAGACCATGCCGACACTGTTCACCAAGATCATCAACGGCGAGATTCCGGGCACCTTCGTCTACGAGGACGATCGCTGTGTCGCCTTCCTCGACGTGTCCCCGCTGACCGAGGGCCACACCATGGTCGTGCCCCGGGAGGAGATCTCGCACTGGATCGACGCGGATCAGGATCTGCTCGATCATCTGATGGCCGTGGCCAAGCGCATCGGGACGGCGCAGAAGGCGGCGTTCGACTGCGATCGCATCGGCGTCCTGATCCAGGGCTACGAGGTTCCGCACCTGCACATCCACGTCTGGCCGACGAATTCCATCGCCGACTTCGACCTCAGCGACCGCTCCCCGATGCTCGACGCCGAGCAGCTGGCAGGGCCTGCCGAGAAGCTTCGGCAGGCCCTGGACCGGCAGTGACCGGCCGCGGCTGAGCGCGCCGCAAGCCCCGAGACCGCTGCTACTGCGAGTCGAGGCAGCGGTGGAGGGCGTCGCGGACGAGCTGTGCGCCGTCGCGGCCGCCGTAGTTGGCCGCGAACCGGGAATCGTCGACATACATGTCGGCCAGTCCGCGGACATAGCCGTCGAAGTCGGCGCCACTCGGCGTGCCGGGCACCGAGCCCAGCCAGTCGAGATGCCGCCGCGCCAGTTCCTGACAGCGCCGTGATTCCGGGTCGGCTCCCGCCGCAGCAGCCGCGGCCCAGTCGGCGTTGAGCTCGGCGACCTCGGCCTTCCACGCCGACTGCTCCTGTGGCGTCATGGATTCCCACCATCTCGACGACTGCCGGTAGGCCTCCCGGCCCCAGCGTTCGGTCACTTCCTGTTCGTGCACTCGATGGTCGAAGCCATCGAACATCTCCTCTGCCATCAGAGGCTCACCTGCTTCCAATCGTGCGATCGTGGCGGTGACGGCATCGATCTGCCGCTGAATGCGTGCTCGCTCGCGTCCGAGTTCGCGCACATGATCCCGCAGGGCACTGATCGGATCGTCGCCGGTGTCGAGCACCTCGGCGATCCGGGGCAGCGGAAGCCCGAGCTCCTTGAGCAGGAGGATGCGCTGCAGACGCAGCAGCCCCTCCTCGTCGTAGTGCCGGTATCCGTTGTCGGCCTTGTGGGTCGGCGGCAGGAGGCCGATCGCGTCGTAGTGACGCAGGGTTCGGCTCGTCGTTCCCGTCAACCGCGCTATCTCCTGTATGGACCAGTCCATGACAGTCAGCTTAGGAGTTGACGTCGCGTCAATGTCAACAGGCGGGCCGAGGGGTGTCGGCCGGCACCCTTGATCGCAGGCGGCGTCCGCCGGTTCAGGCCGCGCTGCGGACCGCGTCGAGGGCCGCGAAGAGGTCGGTGGCGAGGTCGTCGACATGCTCGAGGCCGACCGAGATCCGCACCAGCCCGTCGCCGGGTTTGGCGCCGGCGCTGACGGGGCGATGCGTCAGTGATGCGGGGTGCTGGATGAGCGTGTCGACTCCGCCCAGGGAGACGGCGTGGACGACGAGGCGGCAGTGCTCGACGAAGGTGCGGGCGGCGTCGAACCCTCCGGCGAGGTCGACGGCGATCATCGCCCCCGGCCCCGACATCTGCCGGCGCAGCAGGCCGCGGTCGTCCTGGCCCGGCAGTCCGGGGTAGTGGACCGCCGCGATCGCCGGGTGGGCGCTCAGTCGCTGGGCCAGCTGGCCCGCCGTCGACTGCGCCGCGTGCATGCGCACCGCCAGGGTGCGCAGTCCCCGGTGGAGCAGGTAGGCGCCCAGCGGGTGCAGGATCGCTCCGGTGATGGCACGCACCTGACGCAGGCGCACCGCCCATTCGGCGGTGGTCGCGATGATTCCGCCCATCGCGTCCCCATGACCGCCGAGGTACTTCGTGGCGCTGTGGAGGACGAGAGTCGCCCCGTGCCGGATCGGTCTCTGCAGGACCGGCGTGGCGAACGTGTTGTCGACGAGCACCGGAACACTGCCTGCCGCCGCGACGACCGCGGCGATGTCGACGAGTTCGAGGCTGGGATTGGCCGGGGTCTCGACGATGACCAGTCCCGTGTCGTCGCGGATTGCCGAGGCGACCTCGGCTGGCGTGGTCCAGGTGACCGTGGTGCCCAGGAGTCCGGAGTCGAGGAGGTGGTCGCTGCCGCCGTAGAGCGGGCGCACCGCGACGATGTGCGGGGTCCCGGCCTGGACCGCGGCCAGCAGTGCGGCGGTCAGTGCGGCCATGCCGGTGGCGAAGGCCACCGCTTCGTCGGCGGACTCGAGTTCGGCCAGGGCGGTCTCGAAGCGCGCCACGCCCGGCTGCCACAGGCGCTGGTAGACGGCCGAGTCCCCGTCTCGGAGACCGTGTCCGGTGGCCAGCCACTCATAGGAGTCGCCGCCGGTGCCGATGTCGGTGACGGGGTTGGTGGTCGAGAGGTCGATGGGCGGGACATGGACGCCCGCTGCGGTGAGGCCGTCGAGTCCGCCATGGACCATGAGGGTTTCGGGATGGAGTTCAGTCATGCCTCCATGGAAGCGCGTCCTTCGAACCCGAGCAAGCAATCCTCATGATCCTGCGAAATCTCCTCCCGATTCGGCAGATCCTTGAACCAGCTGTGCCAGACTGTGACTCATGTCGCAGAAAGTGGAACTTGATGACGTCGACCGGAAGCTGCTGCGGGCGTTGAGCGAGGACGCCCGGGCCTCGGGCTCCGCCCTCGCCGCCGCCGTGGGCGTCTCCGAGTCGACGGTGTCCCTGCGGCTCAGACGGCTGCGGACGAGCGGAGTGATCCGGGGTTTCAGCGTCGACATCGACACCGCAGCGGTGGGCATTCCGCTCCAGGCGCTGATCTCGATCCGTCTGGCCAAGCACGACCGCGCGGAGATCGACGCGTTCACCGCCGCGGCCCCGCGGTTCCCGGGAGTCGTGCGGATGTACCACATGGCCGGTGCCGACGACTACCTCCTCCACATCGTCGCCGCCGGCACCGAGGAGGTCCAGTCGTTCGTCCTCGACTACCTGACCAGGTACCCGGCGGTCGCGCATACCCGCACCAATCTCATCTACCGGGTGCAGGACGGTGCGGACTGGATCGGCACCCTCGGGCAGGAATGAGTTCAGCCGGTGGCGGAGGGAAGCGTGGCAGTATTGATCCATGGCGACCCAGAAGACCCTGCCGACCGACGTCGACGTCCACGAGTTCCTCTCCACCGTCACCCCCGCGAAGCGCCGCCTCGACGGCGAGCGACTCGAGTCGATCTTCTCGTCCGTGACCGGCGCCGAACCGGTGATGTGGGGTCCCTCGATCGTCGGCTACGGGCAGTACCGGTATGTCTCACCGGCCAATCCGCGCACTCGCGGCCTCTGGCCCAAGACGGGCTACTCCCCGCGCAGGGCGCAGCTGTCGCTCTACGGGCTCAAGGACCTGCCGGAGGGAGCCGAGCTGCTGCCCAAGCTGGGCACCTACACGGAGGGTGCGGGATGCGTGTACGTCAGAAAGCTCGAGGACATCGACGAATCGGTGCTCGCCCGGCTGATCGCGATCGCCTTCGCCCGGCCGGATGATCCGGATCCCACCCGCGACTGAGCTCACTGCTCGGGAATGAAGAGCTCCGCGTAATGGCGGCTCTGCGCCGGATAGTAGTCCTCGAAGTCGATCGCCTGGACGTCGGCCCCGACGGTCGCTGCGGCGAGCCGATCCAGGTAGTACTCCCAGCCCGGACCGACGCTCTCCGCCCAGCTCGGATCGGGGATCGGCTGGGAGAACCGCAGGAGGGTCGTGCCGGGACCCCCGTCATCGTCCGATGCTTCGCTCAGATCGATCTCGAGGTGCCAGGTCTCGGTGCTGCCCTCGTCGTCGGGGGCCGCCGAGGTCACCGCCAGGTGCGTGGGCGCCCGGCAGGAGTCGATCGTGAAGACCTGAGGTTCGACCGCGTCTCCTTCGAAGGCCATCGTGAACTCGATCGACCCGCTCGCCGGGTCTCCCGTCCAGGTGCCGATCCACGCCGCTGACCGCGCGGACTGCGTGAGGGTCGCCCACACCTCGGCGACACTCGCCCGGATCCGACGAGTGAGGACGAGAACATCGTCACCGGATTCCTGTTCCCGGGTGCCGGTGGGTGTGGGGGCCATGAGAGTCCTTCAGTGGGTGCGTGGTGGGGGAGAGCCGGAGATGCTCAGGCCCTGCTTGCGCTGGTGCACGGAGAAGTAGCGCAGTCCGTGGTCTCCTGCGAGGATCCGGCGGCGGGACCGTCGGGGCAGCCACACGATCTGCCCTGGTTCCAGTCTGATCTCGGTGAGCTCCGTGGTCAAGGTTCCCGAACCGGCGAGAACATGGATGAGGACGTCGAGGCCGGGCCCGACGTGATCGCGGATCTCGTCGCGCGGGGCCAGGGCGATGACGTTGGCGTCGAGATCCCGCCGCCGCGGACGCAGCTGCCAGACCGACCCCGAGGCGGCGGCGTGAGCGGTTGGCGTCTCCGTGTCCGCGGCTGCGATGCCGCGGTCGCCTGTGCCCGTTTCGCCGACGTCTCTGCCCGTTTCGCCGACGACGCGGGGCAGGGCCGTCGCGGCTGCCTTGGTGATGCGGACCCGGAACTCCCCGGTACCGCGCAGAGGCTGCCAGCCGAGCGCCTCGGCGTATTCCTGCTCCATCTCGAGCCTGAGATCCGTCGGCTCGTGATCGTCGACGAGGATCAGGCCGGCTCCCACCTCGAGCTCCTCGTAGGCTCGGGAGACCAGCTGGTGGCGCTGCGGCCGGGGGACGGCGCGGATGTCGATGATCTCTTCGCTCGGATTGCGCGCTGACTCCATGATCGGGAGTCTATCCGGCGCGGTGGCGCCGGCGGTTCAGGCATCCTCCACATCGACGACGCCGCGTACCGGTGACGTCCCGCTGAAGGCGTCGCGCAGGACGTTCACGCCCTCCTGCGGGTGCGCCTCGGCGACGAAGGACTGTCGCTGCTCGCGGGTCTTGGTCGTGTCGAGATCCATCGCTGACTCACGGTCCTGCTCGATCGATGGGTCGCACTCCCCGTCCCGGTTGAATGACCACATGAGCATCGGGTCTCCCAAGGGCAGCCGATGTCCGGCCTCTCCGTCGTGCCGGCCGGTGTGCCAGGTGTGCCAGGTCTTGCCGTAGCTGTTGAGCAGGCGCTTCATGAACGCCTTCTCGGCCGCGGCGGGCAGGCCCGGGGCGATCAGCTGACCGGAGAGGATCTCGAAGTTGTGCGGATGCCAGTAGGATCGTTCCTCGTCCGGGAGGGTGCCGAACAGGTCCTCGGAGACGATGTACTCGATGCCGATGAGGTTCGCCTCGCGGGTGTTGCCGTCGAAGAGGACGCATTGGATGAAGTCGTCGTTGACGACGCGGCAGAAATGATGGGCTTCCATCTGCATCTGCGGGTCGTCCTTCGCCGGATGGAACCCCACGACGTAGACGTCGAAGTCCTTGAGAGGGGCGGTGTCCTGGAGCAGGTTCGCTCCTCGTTCGAGTACGGACAGCCAGGCGCCCTTGCCCTGGCCCGCGGGTGTGGTCGGGCTCCTGCGTTCATTACTGGTCATGATGCGCTCCGATCATCAAGAAGGTGTCCTTGTGCTCACTTCCTATCACGAGATGTCGCGCGGAAGAAGGGATCCTGGATCGTCGATAGAGCGGCATCGGCTCGGCTCTGAACGGCATCGGGCCGGAGGTGGGCGGCAACGCGCCCGGAAATGAGAAATGTGCCGCGACATCGAGTGAACGATGTCGCGACACATTCCCCCGCAAGCGGGGGTACCCCCACAAATGGTCGGGATAGCGGTGTCTGGTTTCAGGACATCGTTCACTCCTGTCTCACGACATGCTTCCCTCAATGTGTCACGACATCATTCACTGCCTGTGTCGAGACATCCTTCACTACATGTCTCACGACATCGTTCACT
>JAPSIC010000124.1:7255-9848 GCA_031179165.1 Brevibacterium sp. | reverse complement strand
CTGCATCGACGGGTCCACTCGATGAGCAGACCTGTCGGTGCCGACGTCTCAGTGCAGACGTCTCAGTGCGGATGTCTCAGTGCGAACGTCTCGGTGCGGACCTCGAGGAAATCCCGATGGTCCGCACCGACAGGGTTCGGACGCGATCGGCGGTCTCACCTGCCGACCGCGCCCCGGACTTCACCCGCCGCGCGCGAACGGGAGCAGCGCGCTCTCGATCTTGGCCAATGCCTTCGACGAGGTTCGCTGTCTGATCAGCCCCTCCAGGGCGTGAGCGGTGACCTCGGCACGGTCGGGATGCCAATCGATCTGGATCACCGCGGCATTCAACGACAGAAAGCCGGAACCGATCAGGCCGACCACGACGCCACGGTCCTCGCCGATCGGCTCGGAATCCTCGGGAGGGACGAACACGTGCTTGAGCGTCTCTTCGACCGTAGCCTTCGCCTCGGCGGAGAAGGGGACCGGGAGCGTGCGCCCGCAGCCCAGCACCCGGGCGGCGCTGAACGTTCCGACCCAGTCGACGAGGATCTCGCGCACCTGCTCGTCGGCCAGCACCGGTGAGGGATACCCCCGCGTCTCCCTGCTCATGCCCCTCAGTCTTCCCGCAGAACATCGGCAGATGCAACAGGTCACACCGAATCGGCAGTGGTACGGCTCTGGTTCAGCCCTGGTGCCGCGCAGGCGCCGCGCCGATTCGGCTCTGGTTCTGCCCTGGTTCGGCGGTGGTGTCGCGCCTCGTGTCGATCATCACATGACGTCCGCTCGGTCGGCGACATTCATCTCGACGACACCGCCCGCATAGCATCTGACCTGGAACGTTGAGTGAACGACAGAGGAAATGCCCCGACTGTGCATTCAGAGTTCGACACCGTTCACGGCTTTGTTCACCTTCCATTCACCTGCTCCGTAACTTTCAGGACACTCGCGGCGCGAACCATGAATATCGGTTGGTTTTCATTCCGTCCTCAAGGAGTCGCCCCATGTCCCAGACCCTGGCACCGGAGAAGTTCACTCCGACGTCCGCAGTCGGTCGCAGCAACGATCGGATGTGGCACCTGTGCTTCGGCGCGCTACTGGCCATCGCCCTCATCACCTTCACTCTCTGGTCGTTCGGGCACGTCGGGGCGGGCACCAACCGCACCATCCTGATCACCACGATCGTCTTCGGCGCCTTCATGGCGTTCAACATCGGCGGTAACGATGTCGCCAACTCCTTCGGCACCTCGGTGGGCGCGGGAACACTGACGATGAAGCAGGCGCTGCTCGTCGCCGCAGTGTTCGAAGTCGCCGGCGCTCTGCTGGCCGGCGGCGAGGTCACCGACACCGTGCGCAGCGGCATCGTCGACCTCGGGGCCGTCTCCCTCGACCCGATGGAGTTCGTCTACATCATGATGGCGGCCCTCCTCGGCGCGGCCGTCTGGCTGCTCATCGCCACCCGCATGGGCTGGCCGGTGTCAACCACGCATTCGATCATCGGCGGCATCATCGGCGCCTCGCTGGCCATCGGTTTCGTCACCGGCACCGGCGGCCTCGAGATGGTGCAGTGGGGTGAGGTCGGCAAGATCGCCATGTCCTGGGTCATCTCCCCCGTCCTCGGCGGACTGGTCGCGTTCCTCATCTTCGGGATGATCAAGAAGCACGTGCTCGGGTACAACGAATCCATCGACTCGAAGATCCGCGCCATCCGCGAGGCCCGGGCCGAACTCGACCTGCGCCACGGCGAGACCAGCCTCGAAGAGGACATCCGCGACTCCTCCTACTCCTCGACCGTCGTCGACCAGTCCGAGGTCGACCGCAAGCTCAGCGAGATCGAGCAGCAGGAGCAGAACCTCAACGCCCACCGAGCGCTGACCACCTGGGTTCCGCTCATCGCGGCCGGCGGCTCCGTCGTCATCACCGCGATGCTCCTGTTCAAGGGTCTGAAGAACCTCGACCTGGGCCTGAGCACCGTCGGCGGCGTCCTCGTCATGGCGATGGTCGGCATCGCCGTGTGGATGGCCGTGTTCGTCTTCGCCAAGACCCTGCGCAAGCAGTCGCTGTCGAAGTCCACGTTCGTCCTGTTCAGCTGGATGCAGGTCTTCACCGCCTCGGCGTTCGCCTTCAGCCACGGATCCAATGACATCGCCAATGCGATCGGCCCCTTCGCCGCGATCCTCGATGTCCTCAAGACCGGTACCATCAACGCCGAGGCGACCGTGCCGATGGCCGCGATGATCACCTGCGGTGTCGCCCTCATCGCCGGCCTGTGGTTCATCGGCCGCAAGGTGATCACCACCGTGGGCACCGGCCTGACGAAGATCCATCCCGCCTCCGGCTTCGCCGCCGAGCTCGCCGCGGCCGCGGTGGTCATGGCGGCCTCGCTGGGCGGGCTGCCCGTCTCGAGCACCCACATCCTCATCGGAGCGATCCTCGGCGTCGGGCTCGTCAACCGCTCGGCGAACTGGAAGCTGATGAAGCCGATCGCCATGGCCTGGGTCATCACCCTGCCGGCCGCCGCCACCATCGGCGCGATCGGAGTCCTCACCCTCCGCACCGTGTTCGCCTGAGCCGTCGGCTCCAGGGCCGGTGTCGTGAGGCGCCCGCCGCCTGA
>JAPSIC010000124.1:0-7155 GCA_031179165.1 Brevibacterium sp. | reverse complement strand
CCATGGCCTGGGTCATCACCCTGCCGGCCGCCGCCACCATCGGCGCGATCGGAGTCCTCACCCTCCGCACCGTGTTCGCCTGAGCCGTCGGCTCCAGGGCCGGTGTCGTGAGGCGCCCGCCGCCTGATGAGCCGAGGACCCGCACCAGCATGGCCGTCGCCCGCGAGTTCGTCTCGCAGCGGCGGCCGTTGTCGTCTCCGGCGTCGCACGCACCTCGCCGTGAAGGCTGGAGTACGCTGCGCGAGGGCTGTGGTCGTCCTTGCATTCACGGCGTTCCTCACCGAGTCGACTTCAAGCTGCCATTTGTCACTCGGTGGTTGATCAGTTGTCGCTCACGGCAGCACCCCGCTCCATCAGTAGAATCGGAAGCTCAGCCCAACTTCGAGGGAAATGAGCGATAGTGGTCAGCTCGAATATCGGTCAGCAGATTCGCCGTTACATCAACGGATGGTGCCCCAGCTGTCAGGAGAACAGCAGCCTTAGTCCTGGCCCCCTCAATGAAGAGGAGACCATCGAATTCCGGACGTGCGTGGATTGCGGAGCAACAGTCGAAGATCACGACCCTCGCTTCTGGTCCACGGATACTGACGCAGACGAAACGGACATCACCTAGTCGACGCCACTTGAGGTCCCGGGCGAAACATCGCTCCGTTCTACCCGCACCTTCACCACTTCGCCGGTATGAAATCAAGTCAGAGTGACGGTGGGTCGAGAAGCCAATGCCCTCGGTGACAGCGGATGACATTTCGCGAGCGCCACGCACGACGCTCACCTACTGTGATGTTCACGTTCACGAGCTGTGGCCATCGGTACCTGGCCGGCCACACGGCAACCCGAATCGACCGGGTGCCCCAGGGGAAGAACGGGCCTGCACCACCCGGTGTCGGCAAGTCTCGATGCGGGGCGCTGACCCCGAGGAGGAAGCGACGATGTCAGCCGATCCCAGTCCCGATCTCAGTCCCGACGACGAGGGCATGCCCGTCGAGTTCCGGCAGCACAGGTGGGCGGGGATTCCGGATGACGAGGCCCTCGACTGGTGCCGCGTGTTCAACCGGCACCCGCCTGCCCCCTATCGCCCCTGGCTGATGGGCCAACTCCAGCAGACGGCGAGTCGCGGTCGCCCGCCCGTCGTCGACGAGTGGGTGGCGACGGCCACCGCCGCGCGCAGTGATGGTTTCACCCCTGCCCTCTACCAATCCCTCTTCGATTCACTGAAGACGATCAAGCGATGGGCCTATCGCTCACATCCGAGGAATCGGATGCTCACCATGGGCGGGTGCAG
Organism: Brevibacterium sp.; assembly: GCA_031179165.1. Taxonomy (GTDB): domain Bacteria; phylum Actinomycetota; class Actinomycetes; order Actinomycetales; family Brevibacteriaceae; genus Brevibacterium. The sequence goes on along the minus strand of JAPSIC010000124.1, from coordinate 5,873 downwards.
CCCCGCCGTCCCCTTCGAACCCGTGCTGTGGGAGGACTGGCCGCGACTGGTGCGCAGAGACGGATGCTCCCCGGAGGAGGCGACCGAGGTCATCCTTCTTCTCGCCGAGCCGAAGTTCCCACCTCGCTGAGGTGCACCGCGGCCGCCGCCGCGGCGGGAATGTCCCGACGCCGGCCATCCACCGCGGCGCTGATGACCGACCCGCTCCCGTCGGTTGGCGCGACGACCTCGACGATCACTCCCGGGCGCACACCGAGCTCGGCCAGCTGCGCCAGCACCTCGGGGTCGGCGTCTGAGACCCGGAGCACCTGATAGGCACCGGGGCCCACCTCGGCGAGCAGCGGCGATGGATCGTGCGAGACCACCTGACCATCAGGGCCCGGGATCGGGTCACCGTGCGGGTCGGCGTGGGGGCGTCCGAGGAAGACGTCGATGCGCTCGATGAGGAGATCGGAGGCGGCGTGCTCGAGGCTCTCGGCCTCGTCGTGGACCTCGTCCCAGCTGTAGCCGAGGGATTCGACGAGGAAGGTCTCGATCAGCCGATGCCGGCGGACCATCGACAGCGCGATCTTCCGCCCCTCGGCCGTGAGCTCGGGCGGCCGGTACGGCACCCGGAGGACGAGCCCGAGTTCGTCGAGGCGCTTGAGCACCTCGGTGACATTGGCCTTCGTCGTGCCGAAGCGCTTTGCCAGCTCCGTCGCCGTGACCGGCTCTCCGCCCCACTCCTGCGCGGACCAGATCGCCTTGAGATAGTCCTGGCTGACCTCGGAGATTTCGCCTGCACGCATGCGTCAAGGTTATCCGACGAGGGGCGCACGCTTTGGGCGCAGACAGGAACCGGGCTCCATCACTTTTGGAACTATGCATCTGTTCCGGAACAGTTGCATAGTTCCAAAAGTGATGGGCCTGCCACGCTCACTCGTTGTCAACGGTGATGGGCCTGCCGCGCTCACTCGATGCCGAGGGCGAGGAGCACGAGGAGGACGACATTGAGGACGATGATCAACCCCGAGGCGGCGATCGCGAGCACCGAGATCCCCCGCCCGTTCGCGTATTCGCCCATCACCGCGCGGCTCGCGGTCAGCTTGACCAGTGGAATCATCGCGAACGGAATGCCCAGGCTGAGCACCACCTGGCTGATCACGAGCGACCAGGTGGGATCCGCCCCGATGCCGAGCACGATGAAGGCGGGGATCATCGTCACCGCGCGCTGCCACACGATCGGGATGTCGACCCGCAGCAGCCCCTGCATGATCGCCGCCCCGGCGTAGGAGCCGACGGCGCTCGACGCCAGCCCCGAGGCGAGCAGGCCGATGCCGAAGAACAGCCCCACGAGCTCGCCGAGGTTGGCCGAGACCACCATGTGCGCGCCCTCGATCGTGTCGGTGCCGACCTGACCCCGCAACGACGAGGCCGCGACGAGCAGCATCGCGATGTTCACCGAGCCGGCGATGATCAGCGACAGCACGACGTCCCAGCGGCTGGCCCGCAGCAGCTGCGGGACAGCGGACCGCGGTCTCCGCCCGTGCCGGTCCACCGACAGAGCGGAGTGGAGGTAGATGGCGTGGGGCATGACGGTGGCCCCGAGCATGCTCGCGGCCAGCACGACCGAGTTCGTCCCGTCGAGGCCCGGCACGATCCCTCCCGCGGCCTGTCCCCAGTCGACGTCGCCGACGAACAGGCCGGCGAGGAAGCCGACGGCGATGATCCCCAGCAGGGTCATGATGACCGATTCGAAGGGCCGCTGTCCCCGCGTCGACTGGATCGACAGCAGCACGAGGGAGACGACTCCGACGATGACTCCGCCGAGGAGGAGCGGCAGATCGAAGAGGATCTTCAGCGCGATGGCTCCGCCGATCACCTCGGCGAGGTCGGTCGCGACGGCCACCGCCTCGGCCTGCACCCAGTAGGCCAGGCGGGCCTTCTTGCCCAGCCGGCCGCCGAGGATGCCGGGAAGGGACTGGCCGGAGACGAGGCCGAGCTTCGATGACAGGTACTGGACGAGGACGGCGATGAGGTTGGCCGCGACCAGGACCCAGACCAGCAGGTAGCCGTACTCGGCCCCGGCGGTGAGGTTGGCCGCGACATTGCCCGGATCGACATAGGCGATGGCGGCGACGAACGCCGGCCCGAGAAGCATGAAGGTCGACACCTTCTTCTTCCCGCCGGCGCCCGCCCTGAGGGATTTGGGCTTCCGTGATGACTGAGCCTCGTGCATAAAAGTTAAGGTACATTAACTTTGCGCTCGGGACAAGCGGCCAGCACGCCGGCTCACGTGTAGTGTGAATGAGGATCGATCGAGTCTCGGAAGAGGGAACGTGATGTCGAGAATCATCTTCATGGGTCCGCTGGGAGCGGGTCATGTGAACCCGACTCTCGGAATCGCGGCGGAGCTGGTTCGCCGCGGCCACGAGGTCTCCTATGCGGCGCCGAGGATGTTCGCCGAGCGCATTCGAGAGGCCGGCGCCGCCTACATCCCGGCCACCTCGACGTGGGAGGCGATGTCACGCGACACGCTGCCGCAGATGCACGGCACCGAGCTGGTGCGCGCCATGTCCCTGCTGCTCGAGGAGACGAAGGCGATGGTCGAGAAGCTCGGCGACCTCCCGGTACCCGACCTCGTCGTGCACGACGGCACCCTCGCATGGTGGGGCCGGATACTGGCTCATCGCTGGGGCGTGCCCTCCGTCGAGACCTGGCCCAACTTCGTCAGCAACAGGCACTGGAACATGCAGCGCTATGCGAAGATCAACCCCCTCCACCCCCGATTCCTGCTGACGATGGTTCGGATCGGGCGCTACGTCCGCCGCGAAGGAATCCGTGACATCGGCGGCTTCATGCAGGGCGCACGCGCCGCCGCGCGCATCGTCACGGTCCCCCGCGCGTTCCAGCCGGAGGGGAGCACCTTCGGCGAGGGCTATCACTTCGTCGGCCCGGTGCTCACCGAGCGCCGCTTCCAGGGCGAGTGGCAGCCGCCCGATGACACTCCGGTGCTGCTCGTCTCGCTGGGCTCCGCCTACAACGATCGACCGGAGTTCTTCCGCATGATCGTCGAATCGGCGTCGGACCGCCCCTGGCACGTCGTGATCGCCATCGGGGACTCGGTGTCGCGGGCGGATCTGGGAGACCTGCCCCCGAACGTCGAGGTGCACAGGCAGGTGCCGCAGGTGGCTGTGCTGCGCCACGCAGCCGCTTTCGTCACCCATGCCGGGATGGGAGGCGTGCTCGAAGGGCTCGCCCACGAGGTGCCGATGCTCGCAGTGCCGCAGATGGCCGAGCAGCGTGCCAACGGCGACCGCCTCGTCGAACTCGGCCTCGGCACGCAGACTCCACCCGACCAGGTCACGCCGGATCGCCTCTGGACGAGCGTGGAGGAGCTCGCCGGCGACCGGCACATCCGAGAGCGCCTGCGCTGGATGAAGAGCGAGATCGACGCCGCCGGCGGAGCCGAGGCGGCTGCCGATGCCGTGGAGTCCGCCCTTCCCGCCTGACCCCGTCACCCTCCGTCATGTGACCAGCCAGTCGGCCGCACGGTGCCCTACGATGGAGACATGGCAATTGAACATGTTCAGTCTCGGTCCGACCGTCGGCTCAGAACCGAAGAGAAGATCCTCGCCGCCGCCGGGGACCTGTTCCTCGACCTCGGCTACAGGAAGACCACGGTCCGCGGGATCGCCGAGCGAGCCGAGGTGTCCACCGGCCGGGTGATGGCCGCCGGTGACAAGGACGTCCTGCTCGTGCGCTGCTTCGACCGCTGGATCGCGGGCCTCCAGTCCGGGCAGTACTCTCCCCCGCCCCGGGCGACTGCCGGAGCCGCGGACGATGAACGCGGAAGCGGACGGACGAGGATGCCGCCGGGGATCACCTCGGCGGTCCAGCAGCATCTCCTCGAGATCTTCCTGCCGTTCCTCGAGTTCTTCGCCGCGCATGAAGGCCTCTCCCGGGACTACGCCGCCGCGCTCATGCGGGTGCAGGGCAGGCCGCGGGTGTTCGACGCCCTCGCAACCGACCTGCAGGACAAGCTGGCCTCGAACCTCATCTCGATCGGCCTCAACGAATCCTATGCGCGGGCGAGCGCCGCCGTGCTCTACGACTCGTACCTGGGCATCATCTTCCGTTGGGCGGCCAGCGACCAGACCTTCGACGAGGCGGTCGCCTCGCTGTCCCAGATCATCACCTTCCACACCCAGTTCCGGAGACTCGGATGACCCTGCTCCCCGACCCCTGGTGGCCGATCGTCGTGCTCGCCCTCATCGTCCTCGGCGATGGTCTGATGACGTTCAGACCCCCACGCTTCATCGCCGCCTGTCTCGACGGAGTCAACCTGCCCCGCGACTGGTGGTGGGTGCTGGCGGTGGTGAAGTTCGTGGCCGCAGCAGGACTCGTCGCCGGCCTCTGGGTGCCCGGCGTCGGCTTGGCGGCGGTGGTCGGACTCATCGTCTACTTCCTCGCCGCGGCAGGAGCACACATCCGGGCCGGCTACGTCGGTCGGGACTTCTGGCTCAACTGCCTGGGAATGCTCCTGCTCAACGCGGCGGTGCTGGTCGTCTGCTTCCTCGTCTGAGCGTCTGGTTTCTCGTCTGCCCGTCTGCTTTCACGCCCGGAGCCTGATGGTTGCTAGATTTGTCCCATGAAACGCAGATACCCCTGGTCGGTGATGCCGCGCAGGACCATCGGCGAGGTTGCCCTGGGATTCTCGATCACGGCTGCGGTTCTCGCTTTCATCACCGCGACCTTCCACGGGATCGCCACCGGATTCGTCGGAATCACTGCGGCCTCCGACATGAGTTCGGCTCCCGGTTGGTACATGGGGCTGGCCATCGTGTTCGCGATCCTCTTCCTCGTCTTCACCCTGTGCGGGATCTCCGGCCTGATCGCAGGAATCGTGGCGATCGTTCGCAACCGTGGACGCGGGCTCGGCGCGATCGCGATCGTGCTGGCGATCCTCGGGCCGTTCTTCTCCCTTCTCGTCTTCGTCGTCACTGCCGCCGTCGGCAATTCGATCGGGTAGACCAGACTGCCCCCGGCCGGGTGCGGATGCAGCGCGCGTCCTGCTCCTCGCGACGACAGGCTGAGCGCCGACCGCCGCGCGAAGGTGGGGGTTTCCCGACCCCGTGCACCGGGAATCAGCATGTCACCGGTCGCCACGGGTCCGTAGGTTGAAGAGCATGACCAGCCCCGTGTTCTCCTATCCCCAGCCCACCGATGCCGAGCTCGCCGCCCAACAGCGCCCACATCCCGCTGACACTTCCACCGCCTTCCGTGCTACCCGGGGTCCGGCCGTTGGTCGCGCACCAATCACCCCTGGCGGAACCCCCTCGAGTTCGGCCGCCCCGATCCCCGGGCAGACACCGACGAGTGGCCGTCCAGGACGAAGCGCGCTGGTCGTCACGGTCATTGCGGCGATCATCCCCCTCCTCGCCCTCGGAATCTTCATGCTCCTCAAGTTCGCGATGGCACCGCTTCCCGGGTGAACCCCGGCGACTCGGCCACCGCTCCTCAGGCAGCGAATCCCCGACCCCGACGGCGCTGTGCCCGCGGGTAAAATGGAGCCATGACCTCGCCGCCCCTCCCCCTCGCCGCAGCGGTGGACGGGCGGTTGGACTGCCGCTACTTCACCGCCGGAGCATGCCGCTCCTGCGCCCTCCTCGAGACCCCGTACCGGCAGCAGCTGGCCGACAAGGAAGCCTGGTGTCGTGAGGTCCTGGCGGATCACACCCCGGCCGAGTGGCTGCCCGCAGCGTCCGGAGCCGAGGAGGGGTTCCGCAACCGGGCCAAGCTCGCCGTCGGCGGAGCCGCGGGCGCTGTCACTCTCGGCATCCTCGACCAGGAGTTCCACGGCGTCGACCTGCGCGACTGCGGAATCCAGGCCC
>JAPSIC010000235.1 GCA_031179165.1 Brevibacterium sp. | reverse complement strand
CGGCGCCGGGTTCGACCCCGGCGCCGCCTCGGCGGTCCTCATGCTCAACCCACCAGCTCAACCCGCCAGCTCAACCCGCCACCATTGAGGTGGCGATCACAGACCCTCGACGACAACGACGAAGAATGGTGAAGGAAGAATGAACGACGCATCCCCGACCGGTCCCGACCTCATCGTCCGTGCCCAGCGCATGCACCCGATGACCGAGGCGAGCCCCACCTCGCCAGGATCGGAGGGGCCGGTCGCGATCGCCGTGACCGGCGGTCGGATCACCGCGCTGGGACCGCGCGAGGAGATCGACTCCCTGGCCACCTCGGCGACGGAGACCATCAACGTCGACGGCACCATCGTGCCCGCCTTCACCGATGCCCACGCCCACCCGATCATGAGCCTGTCGATGGCCCGCGGCGCCGACCTCTCCTCCTGCCGGTCCCTCGACGGCATCATCGCGGGACTGCGCCGGGAGGCCGAGGGCCGCGACGCCTCCGACTGGGTGCTCGGCTGGGGACTTGACCCCAACTTCTTCACCGGGACCGGGATCACCAACGAGGTCCTCCACACCGCGCTCGGCACCGACCGCAAGGCGTACGTGACGATGTTCGACGCCCACTCCGCGATCGCCTCGGCGGCCGCGCTCGAGGAGGCCGGCATCACCGAGGGCCGGACCTGGCCCAGCGGGGCCGCCATCGTCGCCGACGCGACCGGTCGGCCGACCGGCCACCTGCTCGAGTTCGAGGCGATGGACGGCGTCCAGACCGTCCTGCCCGTGCAGTCCATGGACGAGCGGGTCGCCGGCCTCCACCAGCTGCTGACGGCGATGGCGGCGAAGGGGATCGGCGAGGTCCACGTCATGGACATGAACGACCCCGACATCGTCGAGCTCCTCACCGCCGCCGAGGCGCACGCCCCGCTGCCGGTCAAGCTGCGGATCTCCCCGTGGTGCACCCCGTCGCTGAGCGACGAGGAGTGCGCCGAGCTCGTCACCCGACAGTCCCTGCACGGGCAGCGGTGGCGCGTGGGCGGGGTGAAGTTCTTCATCGACGGCACCGTCGAGGGCGGCACCGCCTGGCTCGAGACCCCCGATGCGAAGGGCGAGTGCACCACCTCGGTGTGGGGCGGGATCGAGGCCTACGCGAAACGGGTCCGCGAACTCAACGACGCCGGGGTGCCCACCGCGACCCACGCGATCGGCGAACGCGGGATCCGGGAGGTCGCCGAGACCCTGGCGGTGCTGCCCGACACCGGAACCCAGCACCGGATCGAGCACATCGAATCCGTCGGCCGCGAGGTCATCGACCTGATGGGCCGGGCCGGCATCGCCGCGAGCATGCAGCCGACGCACTGCACCCACTACACGAGGGCCGACGGCAGCGACGACTGGTCGCAGCGCCTCGGCGAGGACCGGGCCAAGCGGGCCTGGTGCACCCGCGACGTCCTCGATGCCGGAGCGATCCTGGCGCTGGGCTCCGACTACCCGGTCGCGCCCTTCGACGCGCTGCGGATCATGGCCGACGCGCAGCTGCGCCGCCCGGTCGAGGACCCGGAGGCGACCCCGGTGCTGCCGGAGCAGGGGCTGACCGCCGCCGAGGCGCTGGCCGGGTACACGACGGGACCGCACCGGGCGATCGGGGAGACCGGCGGCTTCCTCGCCGCCGACGCCCCGGCGTCATTCACCGTGCTCGACGTCGACCCGCTGACCGTCGACGCCGAGATCCTGGGCGGGGCCGCCGTGCTGCTCACCGTCTCCGACGGACTGGTCACCCACCGCGCGCAGTGAGCTGATCCAGATCCCGGGCAGCCTGGTGTCAGGCGGTGCGCGTGTGGTTCGATGCTGGTATGACCCAATCGATCGACGACCACCGCGCCCGCCTCGCCGCCGGTGAGGTCTACAACGGACTGTGGATGATGACGGCCAGCCAGGAGCTGGCGAAGATCGGTGCCGCCGCCGGCTTCGACTACGTCTGCCTCGACATGCAGCACGGTTTCGTCCGCGCCGAGGACATCCTCCGGCTCACCGACGCCATCCGGGCCAGCGGTCCCGCACTTGTCACCGCCCGGGTGGCGGCGAACCGCTTCACCGAGATCGGGATGCTCGCCGATGCCGGAGTCGAAGCGGTCATCGTCCCCCTCGTCCACCGTCGCCGAGGCCGAAGCCGCCGCCGCGGCACTCGACTACCCGAGCCGCGGCGGTGAGCGGTCCTGGGGCCCGACCGCCGAGCTCATCGCCGGTGCCGTCCAGGACACTCGCGCCCAGCGCC
>JAPSIC010000234.1 GCA_031179165.1 Brevibacterium sp. | reverse complement strand
TCTCCTTCCCCGAGGAGCTCGGCTCCGGCCTGCCCGTGTTCCACCCCAAGGGCGGTGTGATCAAGCGCGAGATGGAGGACTACGTCCGCGCCCGACACATCGAAGAGGGCTTCGAGTACGTGGGCACACCGCACATCTCCAAGGAATCGCTCTACTACACCTCGGGCCACCTGCCCTACTACGGTGACAGCATGTTCCCGGCGCTGACCGTCGACGAGGTTCGCGACGAGTCCGGGGAGATCGTCAAGGCGGGCACGAACTACCGCCTCAAGGCGATGAACTGCCCCATGCACAATCTCATCTACCGCTCCCGCGGGCGCTCCTACCGGGAACTGCCGCTGCGCCTGTTCGAGTTCGGCACCGTCTACCGCAACGAGGCCTCGGGAGTCGTGCACGGGCTCACCCGTGTCCGGGCTCTGACCCAGGACGACTCCCATTCCTACGTCACCGCCGAGGACGCCCCGAACGAGATCCGGCACCTGCTGGGCTTCGTGCTCAGCCTGCTCCGCGACTTCGGTCTCGACGACTTCTACCTCGAACTCTCCACCCGCGACGAGGACGGGAAGAAGAAGGACAAATTCATCGGCTCCGACGAACAGTGGGCCGAGGCGACCCAGGTTCTCGAGGACGTCGCCAGGGAGACCGGGCTGGAGCTCGTCCCGGATCCGGGCGGCGCAGCGTTCTACGGCCCCAAGGTCTCCGTGCAGGCCCGTGATGCGATCGGCCGGACCTGGCAGATGTCGACGGTGCAGCTCGACTTCAACCAGCCCGAGCGCTTCGGCCTGGAGTACCAGGCCTCCGACGGCACCCGGAAGCAGCCGGTGATGATCCACTCGGCGAAGTTCGGATCCATCGAACGGTTCCTCGGCGTCCTCACCGAGCACTACGCCGGGGCGTTCCCGGTCTGGCTCTCACCCGTGCAGGTCACCTGCATCCCCGTCGCCGAAGAGTTCAACGACTACCTCGCCGAGGTGGCCGCCAAGCTCAGAGCCGCAGGAGTCCGGGTCGAGGTCGATGACAGCGACGACCGCTTCCCGAAGAAGATCCGCAACGCCTCGAAGTCGAAGGTGCCCTTCACCCTCATCGCCGGCGGCGACGACCGTGACGCAGGGGCGGTGTCGTTCCGGTTCCGCAATGGTGAGCAGGACAACGGCGTGCCCGTCGACGAGGCCATCGCCCGCATCCTCAGAGCGATCGAGACGAAGGCCCAGGTATGACCGAGGGCGCGGATGCCAAGGCAGCCACTGCTGCGGATCTGCCGGACCACCACCTCGGCGCCGATGGAGTCGACGCCGAGGCCGCGGCGGGGTTCCCGGGGGAGCCCGACGGATTCCAACGACTGTGGACCCCGCATCGGATGGTCTACATCGGGGGACAGGACAAGCCGAAGGACTCCGGCATCTCCGAATGCCCGTTCTGCGATTCGCCGTCGAAGCCGGATGCCGAAGGGCTCATCGTGGCCCGCGGCGAAGAGGTCTACGCTGTCCTCAACCTCTATCCCTACAACCCCGGTCACCTGCTCGTCTGCCCGTACCGGCACGTCGCCGACTACACCGACCTGACCGACTCCGAGACCATGGAGCTGGCCCGGTTCACGCAGCAGGCGATGCGGGTGATCCGCGCCGTGTCCTCACCCCATGGCTTCAATCTGGGTATGAACCAGGGGGGAGTGGCCGGGGCGGGCATCGCCGCTCACCTGCATCAGCACGTGGTGCCGCGGTGGGGCGGGGACGCGAACTTCCTTCCCATCGTGGCGCAGACCAAAGCGCTGCCGCAGGTGCATGCAGATGTGCAGGCGGCACTGTCCAAGGAATGGAACAGATGATCCCCGACCAACTCGACTCCCTTGCTGAGTACTCATCCCCGATCACCCGCGACGCCGATGTCGTCATCGCCGTCTCCCGGCCGGATCTCGAGACGAACAGCTACCTGTCCCAGCTGTACGCGTTCTCCGGCGAGAAGCCGGCTCGGCTCAGCCACAACTGGCACGACTCCGCCCCGATCGTCACCGCAGGGTGGTCGGGGTTCCTCAGCGCGGGTCGGAAGGAGCCGGCGCAGCTCTATGCCGGACCGACCCTGGAGACGACGCACCGGATCACCGACCACCACCTCGGCGTGAGTGAGTTCGCCATCGACGCAGACGGCGCCCGCGCCCTCTACATCGCCCGCGTCGGCGAGCCAGAACGCTATGGTGCCGACGAGGACATCCCCGCGGCCGAGGAGCCGCCGCGGCGGATCACCTCGGCAACCTACCTGAGCAACGGAG
>JAPSIC010000233.1 GCA_031179165.1 Brevibacterium sp. | reverse complement strand
GCCTCGACATGGACGGCGACGTCGAACTGCCGGAGCTCACCTTCAGCCGCGACCCCCTGTGCATCGTCGTCGGCTCCGAGGGCAAGGGGCTGTCCCGCCTCATCGCCGACAAGTGCGACCAGATCGTATCGATCCCGATCGCCGCGTCCACGGAGTCGCTCAACGCCGGCATCGCCGCCGCGGTCTCGCTCTACGAAGTCGCCCGGGCCCGCCGCGGCTGAGCGCTCAGGCCTCGATGCTCGCGCGGTAGTCGGCCTCGGTGAGGGCGCCGACGCGGGAGTGGCGGCGGCTGTAGGCGAGGTAGATGACGAACCCGATGATCATCCACGCGCCGAAAACCGCCCAGGTCACCCCGCCGAGGTTGATCATCAGGAACGCGCACGCCAGCGATCCCAGCGCCGGCAGGACGGGCCCGAACGGGACCCGGAATGAGCGCGGCAGGTCGGGCCGCCTCAGCCTGAGGCAGATGACGGCGACGTTGACGAGGCAGAACGCGAACAGGGTGCCGATGCTCGTGGCGTTCGCCAGCTCCCCGAGGGGGATGAGCGCCGCGGTGATCGCCACGAGCACCCCGACGATGAGGGTGCCCACGAGCGGAGTCCCCGTGCGTGGGGAGACCCGGCCGAAGACTCGTGGGACCATGCCGTCGCGGGCCATGGTCAGCAGGATGCGCGACTGCCCGTAGAGGACGGTGATGACGACCGAGAGGATCGCGAGCACCGCCGAGACGGCGAAGAGGAGCATCGCGACATCCGAGCGGGTGATCTCGTGGACGATCTGGACCAGGGGTGCGGTCGAGGACTCGAACCACTCCCACTGCCGGGCGCCGATCGCGGCGATCGCGACCAGGACGTACATCGTGGTGACGATGAGCATCGAGGCGATGATCGCCCGCGGCAGGTCCCGCTTCGGGTTCTTCGCCTCCTCACCCGCCGTCGAGGCCGCGTCGAAGCCGATGTAGGAGAAGAAGACGCTCGATGCCGCGGCGCTGACCCCGGCCGCGCCCATCGGCAGCAGCGGTGTGAAGTTGCCGGCCCGGAAGGCGGTGAAGGCGACGAGGCAGAAGAACACGAGGATGCCGATCTTGACGAACACGATGATCGTGTTGACGACTCCCGACTCCCGGGCTCCGCGCATGAGCAGCACCGTGGCCAGGACGACCACGAGCAGGGCCGAGAGGTTGATGACTCCGCCCTCGACCTCGGGGCCGGTCGTCAGCGAGGGCGGCAGTGCGAGGCCGAAGACCCGCAGGGTCTCGTTGACGTAGTCGGCGGCGCCGACGGCGACGGCGGCCACGGACACCGCGTACTCGAGGACGAGGCACCAGCCGCAGACCCAGGCCGCGCCCTCGCCCAAGGTGGCGTAGGAGTACGAATAGCTCGACCCGGACACGGGGACCATGCCCGCCATCTCGGCGTAGCTGAGCGCCGACAGCAGGGCGGTGGCCCCGGCGAGGATGAAGGCGATCCAGACCGCGGGCCCCGCCACCGGAACGGCCTCGCCGAGGATGACGAGGATCCCGGTTCCCAGGGTGGCGCCGACGCTGATCATCGTCAGCTGGAAGACGCCGAAAGTGCGGCGCAGGCCGCCCGCGGTCGACTCCCGGCTGTCGGCGATCATGGTGCCGATCGCCTTCCGGCGCGTGAGCTGCCGGGTCAGTGGAGGCCGTCGTCGGGTGGAAGAGCCAGGTGTGGAGGAGTCGGACCCGGAGGTGGGGGAGTCGGAACCAGGTGCGGAGGAGCCGGAACCGGATGCAGGGGAGCCCTGTGGGGCCGTCGTCGGAATGTCGTCGAGGTATCGTTCAGCCACGACTGCACAGTCTAGACCCGCCGCCTCCGGTGCCGGGCACGCACCCTCCGCAGGTGCGGACCACCCCGGACTTGGCCCTCAGGTGGACGCCCTCGGCTGCCCGCCGGGACCGGACCACGCTCACACGTCGGGGGAGAACCGGCCGTCGTGGGCCATCCAGCCGCCGTCGACGAGCTGCGAGTGGCCGGTGACGTAGGAGGACGCGTCCGAGGCGAGGAACAGCACGGGTCCGGCGATCTCATGCAGGTGACCCCACCGGCCCAGGGTCGTCTTCTCGGCGTAGGCGTTCCACCAGTGCTCGTCGGCCTTGATCTGCTGCGTGAGCGGGGTGTCGAAGGGGCCGGGCAGGATCGAGTTGACGCGCACCCCCTGGGGCCCGAGCTCGCTGGAGAGGGTCTTCGTCAGCTGCACGACTCCGGCCTTGGCCGCGGCGTAGATGCCCTGTCCGGGTTCGACGGTCAGGGCGCGGAAGGAGGCGAAGGTGATGATCGAGCCGCG
>JAPSIC010000123.1 GCA_031179165.1 Brevibacterium sp. | reverse complement strand
GCCCTCCGAGGTTCCCAGCTGGTTGAACCCGTAGGGCGCGATGAGCGGCGCGAAGACGGCGCAGGCGAGGACGAGTGCGCACAGGATCAGCCCGGTGATGAGCATTCCGCGCTGCAATCCCACCGATCGGCGCAGGTGGGACACGACGGGCAGGCGGGCGAACCACGAGTTCTTGGGCTTCGGGCCGGTGATGGTCTGTTCGGACATCAGTACCTCACTCGGGGGTCGATGAAGGCGGCGATGACGTCGACGAGGAAGTTGGTGAGCGCGACGATGACGGCGAGGAACACCACGATTCCCTGGACGGCGACGAAGTCACGGGCGGTCAGGTACTCGGCGAGCTTGAAGCCGAGGCCCTTCCACTCGAATGTGGTCTCCGTGAGCACGGCGCCGGCGAGCAGGAGCGCGATCTGCATCCCCATCACGGTGACGATGGGGATCAGAGCGGGACGGTAGGCGTGCTTGGTCACGAGGCGGTACTCGGAGATTCCGCGGGAGCGACCGGAGTCGATGTACTGCTGCCCGAGGGTGCCGATGAGGTTCGTGCGCACCAGGCGGAGGAACACCCCGGCGGTGAGCACTCCCAGGGCGATCGCCGGGAGCACAGCATGGGCGAGCACATCGCCGAGGACCTCGACGTTGCCGATCCGGATCGCATCGACGAGGTAGATCCGGGTCGGCGCCACGACTCCCGACATCACGTACTCGGTGTTGGTGGTTCCCCGTCCCGCCACGGGCAGGATCGGGATGAAGACGCCGAAGATCAGTTTGAGGAGCATCCCGGCGAAGAACACGGGAGTGGCGTATCCGAGGATCGCGAGGATGCGCAGCGCCGCATCGGGAGCCTTGTCCCGATGGTAGGCGGCGAGCATGCCGAGCGGGATCCCGAGCACGAAGGCGACGATGAGGGCGTAGAACACCAGCTCGACGGTCGCCGATCCGTACGTCATCAGGACCTCGGTGACGGGGCGGCCGTCGGAGAGGGTGGTGCCGAAGTCACCGCGCAGCAGCCGGCCCATGTACTCGAAGTACTGGATGAGGATCGGCCTGTCGTAGCCGGCGGCCTGAATCCGCTCCGCCAGCTGCGCCTGGGTGAGTCGTCCGCCCAGCGCCGCGGTGATCGGATCGCCGGTGATGCGCATGAGGAAGAACACCAGGGTGGTGAGGATGAAGATGGTGGGGATGATGAGCAGGAAGCGGATCAGGACATAGCGCCCCAAGCCGCCCCCTGAAGGGGCCGCGGCGTGAGTCTCGGCGACCTCCGGTTGGCTGACTTCTGCAGACATTGTACCTTCGGCTCTCGTCGGTGGCCCCGGCGCACGCGGCCGAGGTGCAGGCGGGCGGAATCGCTCACCTGCACCTCGAGATGACGCTGTGCATCAGCGTCACGGCCGGGCCTGCCGAGGACGGTTGTGCTTCGGACTACTTGCTCAGCAGTGCCAATCGGAACTGGAACGCCGGATCGAGGGTGTCCTCGACTCCCTTGACGTCCTTGCCCGCGACCGCGATCTGATTGCCCTGCAGCAGAGGCAGGGTGGGCAGCTGCTGGGCCAGGTCCTCCTGGATCGCGCCGAGGGCCTCGGCCCGCTTGCCCGGATCGGAGATCGACGCCTGCTCGGTCAGCGCCTTGTTGATCTCCTCATCGGTGAAGTGGTTGGCCAGGAAGCTCGGCGTCTCCTTCGTGTTGTAGAAGAACGGCATCAGGTAGTTGTCGGCGTCCGAGTAGTCGGGGAACCAGCCCAGCTGGTACATCGGGTAGACGTCCGAGCTGCGGTCCTTGGAGTACTGGACCCATTCCGTCGACTGCAGGTTGACCTTGAACAGGCCGGTCTTCTCCAGCTGGTCCTTGATCAGCGCGTACTCATTGCCCGACGAGGGGCCGTAGTGGTCCGGGTTGTACTGGAGGTTGAGCTCGACGGGCGTGTCGACGCCGGCGTCGGACAGCACCTTCTCAGCCTTGGCCGCATCCGGTCCGCCCTGACCGTCGCCGTAGGCCTCCTGCAGCGGCTCGATCGCCCCCGGCAGCCCCTCGGGCACGTGGGAGTAGAGCGGGGTGTAGGTGTCCTTGTAGACCTGCGAGGCGATCGTCTCACGGTCGATCGAGTTCGCCATCGCCTGGCGCACGGCCAGCGACTTCTTCTCGTCGGCGTCGTCGGTCTTGGCACCGAAGGGCATGGTGTCCATGTTGAACACGATGTAGCGGATCTCGCCGCCTGGCCCCTGGTGCACGGTGAGGTTCTCATTGCCCTCGAGGTCCTCGATGTCGGTGGCCGACAGCGAGCGCCAGGCGACGTCGATCGTGCCCTCCTGAACGTCGAGCTTCATGTTGTTCGCGTCCGAGTAGTAGCGCATCTGCACGGTGTCGGTCTGCGCCGGCTCCAGGTATCCCTGGTAGTCCTCGTAGGCCTTGTAGGTGATCAGCTCGTTGAATTTGAAGCCCTCGATCACGTAGGGCCCGGAGAAGGCCTTGCCGTCGACGATCTCCTGGTCCGGCGTCAGCTCATCGGGGGAGAACACCTCCTCGTCGACGATGGGACCGGCCGCGCTGGCGAGCACGCCCGGCCAGGTCTGATCGTTCTCCCGCTTGAGGGTGAAGACGACGGTCGACTCGTCGGGAGTCTCCACCGACTCCAGGCCGCCGAGGAGGGACGACGGTCCGTTCGGATCCTGGATCTTCAGCTGCCGGTCGAATGAGAACTTCACATCCGAGGAGGTCAGGTCGTGGCCGTTGGCGTATTTGAGTCCGCTCTTGAGCTTGACCTCGTATTTGGTCGGTTCGACGAACTCCGCCGATTCGGCGATGGAGGGGTTGAGTTCGGCCGTGCCGGGCTTGTACGCGAGGATGTAGGGGTAGATCTGCTGCTCGACGAGCGAGGTCCCATTGTCATAGGCCCCAGCCGGGTCGAGGACGGTCACCTTGTCCGTGGTGCCCACTGTGAGGGCACCGTCTCCTCCGCCTTCGCCGCCCGTTGTGGAGGTGGAGCAGGCCGAGAGAAGCAGAGCTGCGGCAGCGGCGATGGCCACTGCCTTTGCACCGGTTCGAGGTTTCATTGTGTTCCTGTCTGATCAACTGTGCTCTCCGCGTCGTCTTTGCTCGAAGAGATCCAGTTCACATCATACGCACAGGTAACAAAATGGTGAACCCGATCACAGGCCGGGGCGCGCTCGGCGTCGCCCGCGGGCGCGAGGAGGCCGCGAGATCGCGGCCTCCGCTACCACAGATTCACGGGCAACAGCCCAGATCAGACCGCCCTGTCCGATAGGCTGGACGGAAAATCGGCGAAGCGGATGATCCGCGGAAATCGGCACGTACGATGGATTCCGTCAGTTTGCGTCCCAGGTCACAATCGGTTTGACTTATGAGTCGTATCACAGGGGAACCATGGGGGTTCTCCCTGTCCGCAGAAGACTGCAGAACAACTTAGGAGAAGCGTGTCCGCTTTCATCGAATGGCTGAACAGCATCATCTGGTCATCAGCCCTCGTCTATCTCTGCCTCGGTGCAGGGCTCTACTTCACGATCAGGTCCCGAGCCGTCCAGATCCGCCAGATCAAGGCGATCTTCACCCAGATGTTCCGGGGCAAGAGCTCCAACGAGGGCGTGTCCTCGTTCCAGGCGCTGTCCATGTCGCTGGCCGGACGAGTGGGCGTCGGCAACATCGCCGGTGTCGCCACCGCCATCGGCTTCGGCGGCCCCGGTGCCGTCGTGTGGATGTGGATCTCGGCGCTGCTCGGCGCCTCCACCTCGTTCGTCGAGTCGACCCTCGGCCAGATCTACAAGCAGCAGGACCCCAAGACCGGTGAGTACCGGGGTGGGCCCGCCTTCTTCATCGAGAAGGCCTACCGCCACACCAAGGCCAAGGGACTGTTCAAGGTCTACGGCATGGTGTTCGCCTTCGTCACGGTCATGGCCATGAGCTTCATGCTCCCCGGCATCCAGTCGAACGCCATCTCCGGCGCCATGAGCAACGCTTGGAACCTGCCGAGCTGGATCACCGCTCTCGGCCTGGTCATCATCCTCGGCTTCATCGTCATCGGCGGCGTCAAGCGCATTGCCCACTTCGCCTCGCTCGCGGTGCCCTTCATGGCCATCATCTACATCATCGCCGCGATCACCGTCACCCTGTTCAACGCCGACCAGATCATCCCGGTCATCGAACTGGTCTTCTCGTCGGCCTTCGGCATCGACGCCGGCCCGGAGGCCGCCTTCGGCGGCATCCTCGGCATGGCAGTCCAGTGGGGCGTCCAGCGCGGCATCTACTCGAACGAGGCCGGTCAGGGCACGGGGCCGCACGCGGCCGCTGCCGCCGAGGTCTCGCACCCCGCGAAGCAGGGCCTGGTCCAGGCGGGATCGGTCTACATCGACACCCTGTTCGTCTGCTCGGCCACCGCGTTCATGATCCTCTCCACCGGCATGTACAAGGTCTTCGGTGAGGATGGAACCACCGTCATCGGCTCCGGTCGCGGACAGCTGGCCGAAGAGATCGCCGCCACCCCGGGCGAGACCTGGCCGCAGGCGGGACTGGACACGCTGATCTCCGGTTTCGGGGCCAGCTTCATCGCGATCTCGATCTTCCTCTTCGCGCTGACCACCATCGTCGCCTACTACTACATGGCGGAGACCAACCTCGTCTACATGCTGGGGCGGTTCAAGAACCCCTTGGTCATGGTCATCGGGGAGCGCCTGCTCCAGGTGCTCATCCTCGTCGCCGTCGCGGTCGGAGCGATCCAGGCCTCGGGCAGCGCCTGGGCCCTGGGCGATGTCGGTGTCGGACTGATGGCATGGCTGAACATCATCGCCATCCTCATCCTGCAGAAGCCGGCGTTCAAGATCCTGCGTGACTACGAACGCCAGACCAAGGAGGGACTCGACCCGGTCTTCGATCCGAAGGCGCTCGACATCAGGAATGCCGAGTTCTGGTCCCAGCGGCTCGACAGCCTCGAAGCGGGAGCGGTCCGCAAGGGCTGACTCTCCGCAGACGGGAGGCCCGGTCGAAAGGCCGCCCCGCTGAGGGGAGGCAGCCCGGTCGAAAGGCCGCCCCGCTGAGGGGAGGCAGCCCGGTCGAAAGGCCGCCTCGCTGAGGGGAGGCAGCCCTGAGCGGAGAACCGGCTCAGGGGATCGGCACACAACTGAATAGCGCGAGGCCCGGGACAATGGCGTCCCGGGCCTCGCGCGTTGCTTCAACGACTCACTTCAGGCTCTTCAACAGATCACTTCATGCTGGTGCCCGCGGAGCCGAGATTCTCGCAGGCCTCGACCACACGCTGGGCCATGCCCGCCTCGGCGGCCTTGCCATAGGAGCGGGGATCGTAGAGCTTCTTGTTGCCGACCTCGCCGTCGATCTTGAGCACGCCGTCGTAGTTGCGGAACATGTGCTCGACGACGGGTCGGGTGAAGGCGTACTGGGTGTCGGTGTCGACGTTCATCTTCACGACGCCGTGCCGGACCGCCTCGGCGATCTCCTCGGCGCTCGACCCGGAACCGCCGTGGAAGACGAGGTCGAACGGGGACTCCTTGCCCACCTCCTTGCCGACGGCCTCCTGGATCTCGCCGAGGAGGGACGGGCGCAGCCGCACGTTGCCCGGCTTGTAGACGCCGTGAACATTGCCGAAGGTCAGAGCGGTGAGATAACGGCCCTTCTCTCCAGTTCCCAGCGCCCTGACCGTGGCCAGACCGTCGTCGACGCTCGTGTAGAGCTTCTCATTGATCTCGTTCTCGACGCCGTCCTCTTCCCCACCGACGACTCCGACCTCGATCTCGAGGATGGACCTGGCGGCGGCGGAGAGCTCGAGCAGCTCCTCGGCCAGAGTCAGGTTCTCATCCAGCGGCACGGCCGAACCGTCCCACATGTGCGACTGGAAGTAGGGGTCGCCTCCTGCCCTGACCCGTTCGGTCGAGAGCGCGAGCAGCGGTTTCACCCACTCCTCGACGGCGTCCTTCGGCGCATGGTCGGTGTGGAGGGCGATGTTGACGTCGTAGCTCTTGGCCACCTCGGCGGCGAACACGGCGAAGGCGACCGCCCCGCGGACGCGGTCCTTGACGGTCGGACCGGACATGTACTCGGCCCCGCCGGTCGAGATCTGCACGATTCCGTCCGACCCCGCTTCGGCGAAGCCGCGGATCGCGGCATTGATCGTCTGGGAGGACGTGCAGTTGATCGCAGGGTAGGCGAAGCCCTTGGACTTCGCCCGGTCGATCATCTCCGCATACACCTCAGGGCTGGCAATGGGCATGAGTGCTCCTTCTCGAAACTCGATGGCTCAGAAGGCCATTCGGCGGTGAACTGTCCGCCTACAGCCTAAGTGATCGACCGCCGGAGTTCCCTGAGGACTTGTTCCTGTGGACTTGTTTCCTGCTGGCATGTCTCCTCGCGGCGGCTCGCCGAGCGATGTCGCGCCGGCGGCTCACCGCTCAGCCGGGGACCCGGGTCACGCGGCTGAGCGGCTCCATCACTTCCTGAACGGACTCAGGGCCCCGCACGGCTGCGCAGGACCCTGAGCCCATCCAGATTCACGAACCCCGGCCGGAGCCGGCGGAGTCACGCCTCCGGAGCGTCACCTCGGCGAGAGATTCTGCCCCGCTGCCGGTCGAAGAGACCGCGGCTGCGAGTCAGTCGGTAGTCGATGCGTTTGTCGACCTGCTCGCCGAGGTATTCGTCGAAGTCACCGGCCAGCTGCTCACCGAGTTCGCGGTAGGCGGCTTCGATCTCCAGCTGCTCACTCCGCTTCACTTCCGTGCGGAAGGCCTTGAGCGTCGCGATGCAGATGAGAATGAGGATGACGCTGAAGGGCAGCGCCGTCATCAGGGAGCCTGCCTGCAGGGCTCCGAGCCCGCCGGCGATGAGCAGAGCGATCGCCAACGCACCTTCGAGCAGAGCCCACAGCACTCGCGACCACATCGGCGGGTTGGGATGCCCACCGGAAGCGAGCATGTCGACGACGAGCGAACCCGAGTCCGACGAGGTGATGAAGAAGATCGCCACGAGGATGATCGCGAGGACCGAGAGGACCGATCCGAGCGGAAGGGCACCGAGGACATCGAAGAGAGCACGCTCGGCCACCACACCCTCGGCCGGGTCGACCAGGTCGCGGGCACCGAAGAGCTGTCGGTGCAGGCCGGTTCCGCCCATGACGGAGAACCAGAAGAACCCGACGATCGACGGCACGAGGAGCACGCCGGCGATGAACTGCCGGACTGTCCGGCCACGGGAGATGCGAGCGATGAAGACGCCGACGAACGGCGCCCAGGAGATCCACCAGCCCCAGTAGAACATCGTCCAGCTCGCGTTCCACTCAGCACCGTCAGCACCGGTGTAGGCGCCGACGTCGAAGGTCATGTCGAGGACGTTGGCGAGGTAGACCCCGAGAGATTCGACGAAGTTCTGGAACAGGAAGAGGGTCGGTCCGAGCACGAGGACGGTGACGAGGAGAACCCCGGCCAGACTGAGGTTGATGTTCGAGAGCCATTTCATCCCCACACCCACACCGGAGACCACCGAGGCGGTTGCGATGAAGGTGATGACGACGATGAGGATGATGAGGAAGGTGTTGTCGTAGTCGCCGACGAGGCCGATGTGCTTGATCCCGGCGGAGATCTGCTGGACGCCGAGTCCGAGCGACGTGGCGATGCCGAACACGGTGCCGAAGATGGCGACGACATCGATGACGTCGCCCGGCCAGCCTTTGACCCTGCTGCCGAGCAGGGGCTCGAGCGCCCAGCGGATGGACAGCGGACGACCGCGACGGTGGATCGCGTAGGCAAGTGCCAGCCCGAGGACGGCGTAGAGCGACCAGGGGTGCAGCCCCCAGTGGACGAACGTCTGCGCCATGCCCAACTGAGCATGCTCCGCTCCCTCACCGGGCCAGCCGGGCTTGGCGCCGGTGGTGGCGTAGGTGAGCGGTTCGGCCACACCGTAGAACACGAGGCCGATGCCCATGCCCGCGGCGAAGAGCATCGAGAACCAGGAGAGCAGTCCGAACTCAGGACGATCATCGTCCTTGCCCAGGCGTATCTTCCCGAACTTCGACAGGCCCACGGCGATGGCGAAGGCGACGAACCCGCCGACCACGAGCATGTAGTACCAGCCGAGATCCGCGACGATCCAGCTCTGGATCGACGACATCGCCGGGCCGATCACATCGGGCAGGATGACGGCAAGTGCGGCGACGCCGACGATGACGATGAGTGCGGGCCAGAACACTCGCGGGGCGATCATGCCCTTGCCGATGTGCACTCCCTGATGTCGCAGCTTCTGCGTGATCTCATCATCGGAATCACCTTCACCGATGTGCAGTCGCTGCGGCAGATGGAGCCTCACGGGATCGGGGGCGCCGAAAAGGTAGTGCGCTTGTTCATCATCTGGCGATTCGGGTTCTGCCGAGGGAACTTCCGCGTCAACGGCGGATTCCTCCTGCGGCGGTGTTTGCCGTCCGATATCGCTGCTTTCTCCAGGACGATTCATTATGCCTTCCGCGTCGAATACATGGAGCCGTGTGCCAACCTTGCCGCACTCGCCTCCAAACTTCAAGAAATATGACGTTTCGGCACGTCGGAGCGGACCATCCATTCAGTAGGGTTCAGTTATGCAGACACATGCGGCTCCCACTCCTCCGGCGCATGCTCCTCGCGGAAGCGGACCCCGGTTCGGGATTCTCAGCTGGGCGCTCTGGGACTGGGGGTCGGCGTCCTTCAACGCCGTCATCATCACCTTCGTCTTCACCCCCTATCTGACCAAGGGCGTGGCGGCGAGCGAGGAGGCCGGTTCATCCGCACTCGGCTGGTCGATGGCCGCTGCGGGGCTCGTCATCGCGCTCATCGCCCCCGCCGTGGGCACCCGCGCGGACACCGGCGGGCGGCACCGGATGTGGCTCGGCGTCCACACCGCCGTCGTCGTGCTCTCGATGCTCGGCCTCTTCTTCGTCCGTGACTCCCCCGAGTGCCTGTGGTTGGGTCTGCTGCTCATCGCCGTGGGCAGCGTCTTCTTCGAGTTCGCCGAGGTGTCCTACAACGGGATCATGGTCCGCATCACCGAGCCCGCGAACGTCGGGCGGGTGTCCGGCTTCGGCTGGGGCATGGGCTACGTCGGCGGCCTCGTCCTCCTCGTCCTCCTCCTCGTGCTCGTCATTCAGCCTGCGGTCGGGATCTTCGGCGCCGCGGACGAAGGTGGGCTGCGGTTCCGCATCGTCGCGGTGCTGGCCGCCGTCTGGTTCGCGATCTTCGCCCTCCCCGTCCTCTTCACCGCTCCCGGACCCGAGTCCGAGACACCGACCGGCGGGAACCCGATCAGGGCCTTCGTCGCCGACTACGCGGCATTGATCCGCCGCCTCGTGCGAATGTGGAAGGACGAGCACCAGACCCTGCGATTCTTCATCGCCTCGGCGGTGTTCCGGGACGGGCTGGCCGCGATCTTCGCCTTCGCCGGAGTGCTCGCGGCCGGCAGCTACGGATTCAGCGCCTCGGAGATCATCGTCCTCGGCGTGGCCGCCAACGTGGCGGCGGGCACCGGGGCGATGATCGCCGGCTGCTTCGACGACCGGCTCGGACCCAAACCGGTCATCATCGCCGGTCTCATCATCATCCTGCTCGGAGGCCTGCCGATCCTCTTCAGCGACCAGCGTCCGGTGTTCTGGGCGTGCGCATTGGTGCTCAGCTTCTGCGTCGGCCCGGTGCAGGCCTCGAGCCGGTCGTTTCTCGCCCGGATCACTCCGGCGGAGAGGGCCGGGGAGAACTTCGGCCTCTACGCCACGACGGGCCGGGCCGTCAGCTTCCTCGGCCCGGCCATGTTCGCGCTCTCCATCTCCGTGTTCGGCTTCCAGCGGGCCGGAGTTCTCGGGATCCTCCTGGTGCTGCTGGCCGGTCTGCTCCTCATCATCACCGTCCGACCGAACGCGCCGGTCGCGGCCGTCCGCACCTGAGCTTCGCCGCGAGTCATAGCCGGCCCGCCCGTCGGACGGCCCAGCCGTCGGGCGGGACAGCCGTCGGGCCAGGACGCTGACGCCGGTCGGGACAGCCGTCGGCCGGCCCAGTCGGGGCCGACCCAGCCGACGGGCCTGGCGTTGCCGTCGGGCGGCACGAATAGTGTGCACTTCGTGCCGGTTCCCGACG
>JAPSIC010000122.1 GCA_031179165.1 Brevibacterium sp. | reverse complement strand
CGGAGTCGAGGATCCGCTGGGCCTGGTCGTCGCTCACGCCGGCCATCGGCGACGACGGTGCCGCCGACGGTTCGGGCTTCGGCAGCTCCTCCGGACCGCAGGCGCTCAGGGCGAGGACCGGGACGATCGCGAAGGCGGTGCCGTACTCGGCCAGCTTCCGGCGCCGCTCCTGCCGCGCCTTGCGCCGGTTGGCCTCCTGCTGAGCGGTCCTGCGGCTGAGGAAGAGCACGACGAGTCCTCCGATGATCATGGCGCCGCCGATGACCATCAGCGGAATCGCCCATGGGGTCTCGGCATGGTTCGGCCAGGACAGGGTGACGGTCTTGACCTGTCCGGGTTCACCGCTGCCGGCGATGAGGAAGCCGGTGCGGTTGGCCTCGCCGGTCCATTCGAGGGTGGCGGTACCCGTGCCGGTGGCTTCGGCCTCCCACAGGTCGGCCCCACGGGGGTCGGGGACCGAGGGTTCGCCGTCCTGCGTCTTCACGGTCAGTCCCCCATCGGGAGCAAGACCGGTGACCCGGGTCGCGGCCGATTCGCCCACCCAGGCGTCGACATTCTCGATCGGGGCCTGGGCGATGGTGAGTTCGCCGGTGCCTTCGGCGGTGAGGGTGGCCGGGGTCTGGTAGAGGTTGAGCATGCCGGGGTCGATGACGACGGCCGGTGCTTGGGCATCGATCTGCGTCGTGGCGGTGATCGTCTCCTCCGGTGCCCACAGAGTCTTCTGCAGGATTCCGAGGCCGCCGACGACGACGCCCACCACCATGAGTATCACTGCAAGCGTGTAGCGCACCTGCGCACCCTTCTCCTCGACGAAACGTCCGTCGTCCCAAGCACTCACTTCGAACATCCCAAGTTTAAGTCACCTCACCCCCTTTGCCTCTGTGCTTGTGTTCAGTTTGTGGTCGTGCGCACAAACTCCCGTCGCCGCCTCCCGCCGGACCCGATCGTTGCCGACCGCCGGAGAAAGCGGCTGGTCACCGGCTCGACCTGCGACCGGCACCCGGTTCCGGAGGCGGTGCGACCGGGGCCCGCGACTGTCGGCGTGCGGCCCTTCTGGCATAAGGTGGGTAGGTGAGCAATGACAGAATCGTGTGGATCGACTGCGAAATGACCGGACTCGACGAGACCGCGGACGAGCTCCTCGAGGTGGCGGCCATCGTCACCGACTTCGAGCTCGATCCGGTCGATGAGGGTGTCGACATCGTCATCAAGCCCTCCCCCGAGGCGCTCGAGCAGATGGGCGAGTTCGTCACCGAGATGCACACCACCTCGGGGCTGATCACCGAACTCGACTCCGGTGCCACGATCGCCGACGCGCAGACCCTGGTCCTCGACTACATCCGGGGTCACGTGCCCGAGCCGGGCAAGGCTCCCCTGGCCGGCAACTCGGTCGGCACGGACAAGGTCTTCCTCAGCAAGCAGATGCCCGAGCTCATCGACTACCTGCACTACCGCATCATCGATGTGTCCTCGATCAAGGAGCTGAGCAAGCAGTGGTTCCCGCGCGCCTACTTCCAGGCGCCGGAGAAGCACGGCGGCCACCGCGCTCTCGGAGACATCCTCGACTCGATCGTCGAACTCAAGTACTACCGGCGCGCCGTCTTCTCCGCCGAGGGGCCGACCTCGGAGCAGGCGAAGTCCATCGCCGCCGAGGTGGTCGCCTCCTTCCAGCGGTAGGAGCGCTCAGCCGGTCTTCCGGGATGGCTGCGCTCAGCCGGTCTTCCGGGATGGCTGGGCGAAGACCTTGGCCGGGAACACCCCCGAATGGGCGAGCACCTTGGTCAGGGTCCGACTCGGCGAGAGCAGGCCCTCGATCTGCTCGTCGTCAAGGACCTCCCATGCCGTTCGCACGGTCGCATCCGTCAGCGCCTCAACCTGCTCCTTGAGCTCCCGCCCCGCCTCGGTGATGGTGGGCAGGTCGTATCCGCGTTCGTCCTCCTCGACCGTGATCAGGCCGGCCCCGGCCAGTCGCCCCTGCGCCGACCGCCATTCCTCATCGGTGTAGCCACGTGTCCTCTGCGCCGCCCGGGGGCGGAACGACGCGCCGGTGGCGACGTCGAGCAGCAGCGCCTCGATGCCGGGGACGCCGGCGGTGACGAGCGAGGCCACGTGCCCGTCGCCGCGGAACTCGCGGGCCACCGTGGCGAGGTCCCACAGCTGCTCGAAGGCGGTGCGGGGCTCATGCGCGGCCATCACCTCGGCGGTGGCCGCGGCGAGCGCCCGGCCGGAGAAGTCCATGTTCGCGATCACCGGACGCAGCGTCGTGGTCAGCTCTCGCGCGGCCTCGGTGAGCAGCGCGATGTCGTCGCGTTCGCCGAACAGGGTGTCCAGGTGGGCCGACACGCCGTCGAACCGGGCCCGGATCAGCGCCTCGGGACTCACCTTCTCCCAGACCTCGGGGACGACGGCGGCGATGAACGAGTGCGAGTAGTTGTAGAAGGTCGCGGCCACGACTCCATGGCTCACCCGTCCCATCGGCGCACAGCGGGCACCGATATTGGCCGTCATCCGGGTCTCGAAGCCGAGGCGGGTGTATGCCTCGCCCACGGCTT
Source organism: Brevibacterium sp. (assembly GCA_031179165.1). Lineage (GTDB taxonomy): Bacteria > Actinomycetota > Actinomycetes > Actinomycetales > Brevibacteriaceae > Brevibacterium. The sequence goes on along the minus strand of JAPSIC010000122.1, from coordinate 7,603 downwards.
CGGAGAAGTAGACGGCCGAGTGGAAGGAGTTGAGCCGGGCCGACAGGGTCCTGATGTTCTGTGTGCGCTGGGAGGTCATGGCATCAATCTACTGGTCACAGGCGAGCCTTGGGTAGGGTCAGCCACTGGCCGAGGGCGACTCCGCGATACCCTGCGCCTCTCCTGCGAGAATGGTCTCATGAGCACCGCAGACACCCTGAGCCACCCGAACGGTCCGGAACCGAGACGGCGCTCTCGCCGCACCAGGCTCATCGTCTCCGCAGTCATCGTCGTCCTCACACTGGTCTGCGGTCTCATCGCCGCCGACCGGATCGTCGACTACGCCACCGAGCAGAAGATCGCGAAGGGGCTCGAACCCCATGCGGACGCAGATGTCTCCGTCGAGGGATTCCCGATCCTCACCCAGCTGGCCGCCGGCCGGCTGGACACCGTCCACGTCCGCGCCGCCGAGGCCGAGTACGAGGGCGTGGAGTTCGCCGATGTCGATGCCCGTCTCTATGACGTTCCCGTCGACTCCTCCCGGCCGGTGGGCACGATCGACGCCGATGCTCTCATCCCGCTGTCGACGATCGAGTCCCTCGCCTCCGAACACGCCTCGCTGCCCCAGGGGACGAGCTTCACCGTCATCGACGGCACTCTCTACCTCGACGGATCGCTGCTGGGTCAGGCGCTGCTCGTCGGCATCGACCCCCGAGCCCAGTCGAGGCACGTCACGGTCGAGGCCACGACGATCCGCCTCGGCACCACCGAGATCGACCTCAATGCCCTTCCCGGGTTCCTCACCTCGGCGATCTCCGACATCACGATCGACCTCGGCTTCCTGCCCGCGGGCCTCGAGCTGACGAAGATCTCGGTCGAGGAGGACGGGCTGCGGGTCAACCTCCACGGCTCCGGAGTCACCCTCAGCTGAGCGGACCGGGTCCTGCCAACCGCGTGGTCGCCTCGGCGAGGGGATCCGGTGTGGGCGAGTAGTACGCCCACCTGCCACGCTGCTCCCGGGCGACGAGGCCGGCGTCGACGAGGAGCTTCATGTGGTGGGACACGGTCGGCTGCGACAGGCCCACCGGCCCGGTCAGGTCGCAGATGCACATCTCTCCGGCGGCGTTGATCAGCGACAGGAGCTTGACCCGGGCCGGATCGCCGAGGGCCTTGAAGACCGTCGCGAGCTTCTTCGCCGTCTCGTCGTCGACGACACGGTCGAGCGCGCCGCCGCAGCAGGTCGGGATTGGGTCCGTCATAGGGTCGATTCTGCCCTGCATATTGACATCTGTCGATAGGACACTAGAGTTCCTCATATCGAAAGCCATCGATATGGTGCGGACCTGCTCGACCAGGAGGGCGCCGCCAGGAGGATGCCATGCACTCTGTCGCCATCATCGGAGCGGGTTCGCAGGGGCTCGCCGCGGCCGCCCACGCCCTCGAACGCGGGCTCGACCCCGTCGTCCTCGAAGCGGGTCCGCGCCCCGCGGCCGCCGTCGCCGAGTGGGGACATGTGCGCCTGTTCTCCCCCTGGACCGAACTCGTCGACCCCTCCTCCGCCAGGCTGCTCGAACCCACCGGATGGCGCGCCCCGACAAACGGGTTCCCCACCGGGGATGAGTGGATCAGGGAGTACCTCGAGCCCCTCGCCGCACGACTGGCCGAGCACATCAGGTACGACGCGGAGGTCATCGGCGTCGGGAGGAAGGGCCGCGACCTCACCGTCGATGCGGGGCGGGACGAGCAGCCGTTCGTCGTGCATGTGCGCCGGGCGGGAGGCGTCGAGGAGAGGATCGAGGCCCGCACGGTCGTCGACGCCTCGGGAACCTGGCGCTCGCCCGGTCCGGCCGGCGGCGACGGGCTCCCGGCGCTCGGCGAATCCGCGGCGGCTCGGGCCGGACTGCTCAGCCACCGGATCCCGGGCGAGGCCTTCGCCGCGCAGGCGGCAGGCCGGCACACCGTCATCATCGGCAGCGGTCATTCGGCGGCCACGTCGGTGATCATGCTGGCCGAGGTCGCCAGGCAAGATCCCGGGACCCGTGTGACCTGGGTGCTGCGCCGGGGAACGGCCGAGAAGGCCTTCGGCGGCGGCGGGGCCGACGAGCTGCCCGAGCGCGGCGCCCTCGGGCTCCGGGCGAAGCGGGCCGTCATGGACGGCGAGGTCGAGCTGGTCACGGGTTTCCGCACGCAGCGCTTCGAACGGGAGGACGGCGTCGTGATCGTCGTCGCCGAGGACGGTCGCAGGCTGGGCCCGGCCGACCATGTCATCGTCCTGACCGGTTTCCGCCCCGATCTGTCGTTCCTCTCGGAGGTGCGCCTGGACCTCGACCGGCGACTGCAGGCCCCGGTCAGGCTCGCCGAGGAGGTCGACCCGAACATCCATTCCTGCGGTTCCGTCCGCGCCACCGGAGCCGCCGATCTCGCCCATCCCGACCACGGCTTCTACCTCGTCGGCGCGAAGTCCTACGGCCGCGCTCCGACCTTCCTCGCCCTGACGGGGTACGAACAGGTCCGCAGCGTCGTCGCCGAGATCGCCGGCGATCATGCGGCCGCGGCCCGAATCGAACTCAGCCTGCCCGACACCGGAGTCTGCGGCGGGGCGGGTGTCTTCGACGCGCCGGAGGATCAGGCCGGCTGCTGCGGACCGACCGCTGCTAACGCAGCCGCTCGGTGAGGAGGCTGAGGAACTCGTCGGCCATGTCGAGCCGTTGGGCCAGCTTCTCCCGGCGCTCGAGGGCATCCCGGTGGAAGTCCTCGAGCATCCGCTTGGTGTCGGCGGGGACGTCCCCGTCGGCATCGACCGAGTCGATCGCCCGCAGCAGGTCGCCCATCTGCTCGAGCGAATAGCCCAGCGGCTTCATCCGCCGGATCAGCATGAGGCGCTCGAAGTCGCCTTCCGTGTACAGCCGGAAGCCGCCCTCGGAGCGGCCGGAGGGCGTGAGGAGGTTGATCTCGTCGTAATGGCGGATCGTGCGCAGCGACAGCCCGGTCCGGTCGGCGAGCTCTCCGATGTGCATCATCTCCGCCTCCGGCATGACCACCCTCCTTCTCATCGTCCGGTCCTGTCCTTCGAACAGCGAACCGGTTCGGCAAGCGCCGGTGACGCCGATCGGCCACCGGAGCCTGACAGTGTCAACTGAGCCGACTCGCCTCAACTCTACCGTTACGTTAAAGTTGACCACCGTGCCGTTCATTCGACCGAATGCACTCTGATCGCCATTGCCCTGCGCTGGAACTGGATCAGGCCTCACGCCGCCACCGAATCCGAGGAAGACCGATGTCAGCTCCGATCATCGACGACAAGGCCCGCTACCGGCCCGAACCATCCGTGCTCACGGCCCTGAAGTCGCCGCGCATCCTCACGCGCGAGGTTCTCGCCGGTCTGGTGGTGGCGCTGGCCCTGATCCCGGAGGCGATCTCCTTCTCGATCATCGCGGGCGTGGATCCGAAGGTCGGGCTGTTCTCCTCCTTCGTCATGGCGGTCACGATCGCCTTCGTCGGGGGCCGGCCGGCGATGATCACCGCCGCGACCGGTGCCGTCGCCCTCGTCATCGCCCCTGTCGCGCGGACCTACGGGTTCGACTTCTTCATCGCCACCGTCCTGCTCGCCGGAGTGCTCCAGATCCTCCTGGCCGTCTTCGGCGTCGCGAAGCTCATGCGCTTCATTCCCCGCAGCGTCATGGTCGGGTTCGTCAATTCGCTGGCCATCCTCATCTTCGCGGCCCAGCTGCCCCAGCTGATCGGCGTTCCCTGGATGGTCTACCCGCTGGTCGCGGCGGGACTCGTCGTCATGGTGCTGATGCCCAGGATCACGAAGGTCGTCCCGGCGCCGCTGGTCGCCATCCTCATCGTCACCGCCGTGGTCGTCGTCTTCGCCCCCAACGTTCCCACCGTCGCCGATCAGGGCGAACTGCCGCGCAGCCTGCCCGAACTCTTCATCCCGCAGGTCCCGCTGACCTTGGAGACGTTGACGATCATCGCCCCCTATGCCCTGGCGATGGCCCTGGTCGGGCTGATGGAGTCGCTGATGACGGCCAAGCTCGTCGACGATGTCACCGACACCCGTTCGGACAAGACCCGGGAGAGCTGGGGCCAGGGCGTGGCCAACGTGGCCTCGGGGTTCTTCGGCGGGATGGGCGGCTGTGCGATGATCGGCCAGACCATGATCAACGTCAAGGCCTCCGGCGCCCGGACCCGGATCTCGACGTTCCTGGCCGGCACCTTCCTGCTCATCCTCGTCGTGGTCCTCGGTGATCTCGTCGGCATCATCCCGATGGCCGCGCTCGTGGCCGTGATGGTCATGGTGTCCGTGGGGACCTTCGACTGGCACTCGATCATGCCGTCGACGCTGAAGATGATGCCCAAGAGCGAGACCTTCGTCATGCTCGCCACCGTCGCCGTGGTCGTCGCCACGCACAACCTCGCCATCGGCGTCGTCGTCGGAGTCTTCGTCGCCAGCGTCCTCTTCGTCCGCCGGGTCGCCCACTTCGTCACGGTCGTGCGGACTCTCACCGACGACGGCGCGTGCGCTCACTACACGGTCACCGGCGAGCTCTTCTTCGCGTCGAGCAACGATCTCACCACCCAGTTCGAGTACTCGCACGACCCCGACCGGATCGTCATCGACATGCGGCAGTCCCACGTCTGGGACGCCTCGACGGTGGCCGCACTCGATGCGATCGTGACGAAGTACGAGCAGTACGGGAAGACGGTGGAGCTGATCGGGATGAACGCCTACACTGAGCAGTTCCACGCCCGACTCTCCGGCGGTCTGGGCTGACCACAGCCCCCTGTCCGCCGCCCCACCGACGAAGGACTCGACGATGAGCGCGCTCACCCCGGCGGCCGACCGCTTCCACTCCGAACTCACCGAACTGTCGACCCTCGTCGACGGCGACAGGCCGGGGTGGACGCGGCGAGCACTGAGCGAGACCGACATCGCCGGGCGTCACTACGCCCGCTCGCTGATGGATAGCGCGGGGCTGAGCACGCGGATCGACGGGGCGGGCAACGTCATCGGGGTGCTGCCCGGTCGCCTCGGCGGCAGGGAGATCATGCTCGGTTCGCACACCGACACGGTCGACGGCGGGGGCCGCTACGACGGGATCACCGGGGTCCTCGGCGCCATCGAGGTGGTGCGGCTGCTGCGCGAGAACGACATCCGGCTCGACCACGATCTCGTCGTGGTCGTGTTCTTCAACGAGGAGCCCAACGACTTCGGGTTCTTCTGCGTGGGTTCGCGGGCCATGACCGGCCGTGTCGACCGCTCGATGCTGGCGGCCACCGACATCCACGGACGCACCCTGGCCTCGGCGCTGCCCGATTCCGGCATCGATCCGGAGGCGTTCCTGCGCGCGCGGTACGACTTCTCGAAGGTCGCCGCGTTCCTCGAGCTCCACATCGAACAGGGGCCCGAACTCGAGCGGATGGACCGGCAGATCGGGGTGGTGGAGACGATCACCGGCATCAACCACTTCCGCGCCCTGTTCACCGGCAGGCAGGATCATGCCGGGACCACCCCGATGGATGTCCGCGCCGACGCCGGATGCGCCGCCGCCGGCACGGTCCTCGCCGTCGAGGCGATCGCCGAATCGGGCACGAACACCCGCGGCACCTCCGGTCAGATCGCCTTCACCCCGGAGGCCGTCAACGTCGTCACCGCGCGGGCGGTGGTCGAGGGTGAGTTCCGCGGGCCCGACGGCTCGTGGCTGCAGGAGGCAGAGCGCCGGCTCACCGAGGCGGCCGCGCAGCAGGCGGCCGCACGCGGCGTGCACGTGGAGATGGAGTGGACGACCGATGACGCCCCCGTCCCCCTGCACCAGCCGATCACCTCCGCCATCGCCGAGGTGGCCGACGACCTCGGGTTCTCCCGTGCGACGATGTTCTCCGGAGCGGGGCATGACGCCGGGATCATCGCGGCCAAGACCCAGGTCGGCATGGTCTTCGTCCCCTCGCACGACGGTCGCAGCCACTGCCCGGAGGAGTTCACCGAGCTCACCGACATCCTGCCCGGAATCTCCGTCCTGCTCGAGACCGTGCTCCGCCTCGACTCCTCGCTCACCTGACTGCCACGCTCTCACCAGCGTCGACACAGCCTCGGTGAGTAGACTCCAGAGGGCCGTGTCACCAACGATGAAGGGCCCACAATGTCATTCGACAAGTTCCTCAGCAAAGCCAAGAACCTCGCCAACGACCCGAAGGTCCGTGACAAGCTCAATTCGGACAAGGCCGAGAAGGTCAGCGATTCGATCCTCGACAAGGCGGCCGGCGCGGCCGACTCCCTGACCAAGGGCAAGCACCGCGACCGGATCCAGAACGCCCGCGACGCCGCCGATCGCGCCGTCGGCACCGACGGCTCCGCCGGCACCGGTGACCCGGGACGCGCGGACAGCCCGGGTCGCGCGGACGGACCGGCACCCCGAGGGCCCGGGTCTCGGCACGACTCCCGCGTTGAGGGGCACGGCGATGAGCCTCGTGATCCCCGCGACGACGCGAACGGTCCCCGCTCCCACTGATCGATAATGCCGGCTCCCACTGGCCGACGCTGCCGGTTCCCACTGGCCGGCACAGATCCCGGCGAGCGCCGGCAGTGCCTGCACCGCGGTCATGACGGCTTCTCATTGACGACGAGAGGCGCCGCCGACCACACCGAGTCGGGTGCGGCGAAGGAAGCCGTCCCCGGCGGGTGCGCCGCGGACCACGGTCAGGACACCCGCCTCGGCGGAGTCACCGCTGACGTCCTCCGCGCTCACCTGCGCCACCCGGGGCATGACCGGATAGCGGGCGTCGCGGTCGTCACCGACCCACCCGAGGCCCACCTCGCCGATCGTCCACGCCACCGGCCGCTCGCTCCCGGTCGGGGTGTCGAAGACGAGCAGCTGGGAGACCGCGAGGGTGCCGTCGCTGCCAGCGGTGACGTCGATCGAGACCTCCTCCGGGGTCACCGCCTCGACCGGGATGCGGCCGTCGCCGCCGGCGATCGCTCCGCGAGAGATGACTCCGGCGACAAGAAGGGCGATCACGAGCACCGTCGCCGCCGCGAGGGCGGTGGCCCGGGTCCGGGGCGAGCTCATGCCCCGACCCTAGGTCGGCGAGCCACCACCGGAGACGCTCTGATGTGCCGATTCCGCAACCCTCCTGGCCGATCGGGCACGGCCGGTGGAATCCGACGCCGCCCCTAGACTGGCCCCATGCGATCACCCATCCCCGATTACCTCGACGAGATCCTCGACAAGCACCGGCAGGACCGGTCGGGTGCGCCCGCGGACTACATTCCCGCCCTGGCCGCGGCCGATCCGGAGAAGCTCGCGATCTGCGTCTCCACCCTCGACGGGGTCGAGTACACCTCGGGCGATTCGGACTACGCCTTCTCCATCCAGTCGATGTCGAAGCCGTTCGTCTACGGGATGGCGCTCGAGCGCCTGGGAATGACCGCCGTGCTCGACAAGGTCGGCGTCGAGCCCACCGGTGAGGCCTTCAACGAGCTCTCCCTCGACGAGACCTCGGGCAAGCCGCTCAATCCGATGATCAATGCGGGGGCCATCACCGTCCACTCGCTCCTCGGCCCGTCCGGAGCGACGGCGGCACAACGGGCCGAGATCGTGCGTGCGGGTCTGTCCGAGTT
>JAPSIC010000232.1 GCA_031179165.1 Brevibacterium sp. | reverse complement strand
CCTGTGAGCGACGACGGCCAGACCGCGTCCCGGCTCATGACGAGGGAGCGGCGACCGCCGAGTTCGCCGTCATGATGCCGGCGGTCGTGTTCCTCCTCGTCGTGCTCGCAGGGGCAGCCGCGATCGGGTTCACCCAACTGCGGGCCTTCGACGCCGCTCGTTCGGCCGCGCGCGAGATCGCCCGCGGTGAACCGCCGGCCGCCGTGATCTCCGAGGCGAAGAAGCACGCCGGCGCGGCTTCCGAGGTGGTGATCCACCGCGAAGGAGGGTACTCGACGGTGCGGGTGAGCATCCGCCTGCCGTCGGTGATCGTCTTCATGGACGAAGTCGACGCCGCCGCGGTCGCCCGCACCGAGGGCCGGCGGACCGCCGGGACCGCACCATGACCTCCATCGTCGTCGGGCTGTGCTCGCTGATCCTCCTCCTGGTCACGGCGATCGGCGGGCTGACCCAGGCCTTCGTCGCTCACAGCACGGCGCAGAACGCAGCGGACCTGGCCGCGCTCGCCGCCGCCGATGCCGTGCGCGGGCTCGCGCCCGGTGATCCCTGCGAGGTCGGGAAGGAGGTGGCCGAGCGCAACGGCGCGACGGTGCGCGACTGCCGGGCGTCGAGCTCGGAGCAGACCGCGTTCATCGAGGTCGAGGTCGACATTCCCGGCCCGCTGCCGCAGGTCAGCGAGAAGGCCGTCGCCGGGCGATGACCGGTCGTCGGGCCGGTCCGGGTCCGTTCGGTCGGGGTCCGGCCGGTCCGGGTCCGGCCGGGAGTGTCCGACCGGCGTGGGCACGTCCGGCGTGTCAGGGTCCGTCCGACTAGTCGAGGACGGCTCGCAGCAGCCGCAGGGCCGCCGCCTTCTCGAGCGGCTCATTGCCGTTTCCGCACTTGGGCGACTGCACGCATGAAGGACACCCGTCGATGCACTCGCACGCATCGATGGCATCCCGGGTGGCACCCAGCCACTCCTCGATGACCTCACTGCCGCGTTCGGCGAAACCCGCCCCACCGGCGAGCCCGTCGTAGACGAACACCGTCGCCATTCCGGCGTCGGCGTGCATCGCCGTTGAGACGCCTCCGATGTCCCAGCGGTCGCAGCCGGCGAACAGGGGCAGGAGCCCGATCGAGGCGTGCTCGGCCGCATGCACGGCCCCCGGCAGGTCGGCCTTGATGATCTCGGCGTCGTCGAGCAGCGACTGCGGGATCGTCCACCACACGGCCTTGGTCCGCAGGGTCCTCTCCGGCAGATCAAGCTCATGTTCGGCCAGGATCGCTCCGCCGCGTTTCGCCCGCATCCGGTAGGCGACGACATGGTCCTTGACGTCGACGGTACCGCTGCACACCGCCACCCCCGAGGGCAGGACCCGCTGGCGGTCGGTGGCGATGACCGTGATCTCCGTCAGGGACCTGGCCTGAGTCGTGTAATCGACGTCGGTGCGTTCGACAAGCACCACATGATCGTCGAGATCGAGCTCGAGGACCGTGAAGTCCGTCCCCTGGTGCGTGTAGACGGCACCGGGGTGGGCCCCGGTGTGCGCCCCGGACTCGTCGACGGTGCCGAGCAGCGTTCCCGTGCTCGCCTCCACGAGGCGGAACTGACCGCCGCCGCTGCCCCTGATGTCGGACAGGTCCGTCGCCGGCACGTCCTTGGCCCAGAACCAGCCGGCGGGGCGCGCACGCAGGAGCCGACGCTCGACCAGATCAGCGATCACCTCGGCGGAGTTGTCGGGGAAGTGGACGAGTTCGGCCTGCGTCAGGGGCACCTCGGCGGCGGCGGCGCACAGATGCCCGCCGAGCACATGCGGATTGCCGGGATGGATGACGCCGGCGTCGACGGGCGCGTCGAAGATGACCTCGGGATGGTGGACGACGTAGGTGTCGAGGGGGTCGTCGCGGGCGATGAACACCGCCATCCACCGTTGACCTGCACGCCCGGCCCGGCCAGCCTGCTGCCACAGGGAGGCGAGAGTGCCGGGCCAACCGGAGATGATGACGAGGTCGAGCCCGGAGATGTCGATCCCGAGTTCGAGGGCATTCGTCGACGCGACCGCGAGCAGGCGACCCGACCGCAGGGCCGATTCCAGCAGCCGGCGCTCTTCGGCCAGGTAGCCGCCCCGGTAGGCCGCGACCTTGTCCCGCAGCGACTCATCGACCTGCCCGACCTGGTCGCGGACCGTCGATGCGAGGACCTCGGCGCCGCGTCGGGAGGCGATGAACGCGATCGATCGATAGCCGGCGCACATGGCGTCGGTGAGGACATCGGCGGCCTCCACCAATCCGCTGCGCCGGTCCCCGGCGGGAGACACGGGCGGCTCCCACAGGGCGAAGCTGCCCGCCGCGCGAGGGGAGGAATCCGCGCTGACCGCATGAACCT
>JAPSIC010000121.1 GCA_031179165.1 Brevibacterium sp. | reverse complement strand
CGGACCGTGGGCGAAGAAGCTCGCCGAAGCCCACGACGAAGCCGTCCGGAGCCAGGATCAGGGACAGGACCGGACGCAGGATCACGTTGAGAGCCAGGAACCCGACCGGAGTCAGCAATCCCGGAGTGCGGCCGACCGGGCCACCTCGGGACCCGACTACTCGACCCCGACGTCGATCGACCTCGTCGCCGACCCGGTCCTCCACGCGATCGCCACCCGGCGATCGATCTCGAAGGTCGGCCCGGAGACACCGAGCGACTCCGATCTGCGCGAGATCATCCGGGCGATCTCCTCGGTCGCCGACCACAAGGGGCTCAAACCCTGGCGCTTCCTCATCATCCGCGGCGACGACCGGCTCCGCCTCGGCGAGGCCCTCGACGAAGCCGCCGGCGAGACCCGCCGGCCGGGCCAGGTCAACGAGAAGCCGTTGCGGGCCGAACTCCTACTCGCCCTCGTCTCCTCCCCGCGGCCCAACCCCAAGGTGCCCGAATGGGAGCAGCACGCCACCGCCGCTGGGGCCGGTCACCTCCTCGAACTCGCCCTCTGGCAGGCCGGCTGGGGAGTCATGTGGCGGTCGGGCACCTCGGCCAACGCCCCCGCGGTGCGCCGCCTCCACCGGCTGAGCGAGACCGAGCTGCTCATGGGTTGGTTCTACATCGGCTCCGTGCCCGACCACTACCGGGACCGGCTCGCCCGCAGCACCCGACCGCTGCCCGATCCCGAGCAGTTCCTCGACACCCTCTGAGAGATCCCCAGGCCGAGAATCCAGTGCACATCCACGCAGACGACAGCGCCCCCGCCGAGGACACCCCGACGACGAAGCTGCCCAGGGAGATCCATGTCCTGGTGGCCGCCGCGTTCATCGTCGCCATCGGCTACGGCATCATCGCCCCGGTCCTCCCGCAGTTCGCGGCGAGCTTCGACTTCGGCGTCACCGCCGCCACCATCGTCGTCTCCTCCTTCGCCTTCTTCCGGTTCGTCTTCTCACCCACCTCCGGGCGCCTCGTCGACGCGTTCGGCGAACGCCGCATCTACATCCTCGGCCTCCTCATCGTCGCCGCCTCCACCGCGGCCGTCGCCTTCGCCCAGGGCTACTGGCAGCTGCTCATCTTCCGCGGCCTCGGCGGGATCGGCTCGACGATGTTCAGCGTCTCCGCGATGGCCCTGATCATCCGGCTCGCCCCGGTCAACGCCCGGGCCAAGGCCTCGAGCACCTACGCCACCGCCTTCCTCGTCGGCAACATCGCCGGTCCCGTCCTCGGCGGGGCGATGGCCGGATGGGGGATGCGGGTGCCCTTCATCATCTATGCCGTCGGCCTCGTCATCGCCGCCGTCGTCGTGCGCCTGTTCCTCGGATCGACCGCCTCGCAGGGGTCCTCGACGAAGCTGGGACGGGCCCACGCCGCCGCCCACAGGGACGAGAAGCCGCAGGAGGTGATGACGTTCCGGCAGGCCTGGACCGACTCCGCCTACCGGGCCGCCCTGTTCTCCGCCTTCGTCCAGGGCTGGTCGGCGATGGGCATCCGGGTCGCCATCTACCCCCTGTTCGCGATCCAGGCGCTGGGGGCCGGCACCGCGGTGGCCGGTCTGGCCCTGACGATGTTCGCGATCGGCAACACCTCGGCCGTCGCGATCGTCGGCCGGTTCGCCGACACCTACGGCCGCAAGCCCTTCATCCAATCGGGACTGCTGGTGCTCGGAGTGACCACGGCGGCCCTCGGCTTCACCGACTCGATCTGGCTGTTCTTCGTCCTCTCCGTCATCGCCGGGATCGGCTCGGGACTGGCCAATCCCGCCCAGCAGGCCGCGGTCGCCGATGTCATCGGCCATGAGCGCAAGGGCGGGCGGGTGCTGGCGAAGTACCAGATGGCCCTCGACGGCGGAGCCATCCTCGGGCCCATCATCGCCGGCGCCGTGGTCGACCGCTTCGACTACTCCTGGGCGTTCGTGCTGACCGGCCTCCTCGGCGTGATGGCCGCCGCCCACTGGATCACCGGGCGTGAGACCCGCCCCCGCGCGACCCGCTAGAGTCGGCATGTGAGCTTCCTGACCCGCCTGAGCCTGCAGAACCGAGCGCTCATCGCCCTCATCTCCGTGGTCGCCGTGATCTTCGGGGTGATCGGCGCCGGGGCGCTCAAGCAGGAGCTGTTCCCCTCGCTCGAGAACCCCCAGGCAACCATCACCGCGACCTACGAGGGTGCCACCCCCGAGGCCGTCGAACGTGAGGTCACCGCCCCGATCGAGGGCGCTGTCGACGCCCTGCCCGAGGTCGAGGACGTCACCTCGGTGTCCTCGGCGGGCAGTTCGTCGATCACCGTGAGCACCGACTACGGGGAGAACTCCGACGACGTCGTGCGCGCCTTGCAGCGGGCGATCTCGGAAGTCGAGTCCACGCTGCCCGACGGGGTCGACCCGTCCGTCCTCACCGCCGGCACCGACGACATCCCGGTGCTGGCGTTGTCGGTGATCTCCGACGCCGAACCCGACCGGCTCGCCGCGGCGCTCGAGGACATCGCCGTCCCCGAACTGACCAAGGTCGACGGCGTCTCCCAGGTCACGGTCGCCGGAGCCCGGAGCAAGCAGGTCGAGATCCGCATCCGCGAGGACGACCTCGAGGACGCGGGAGCCGATCTCAACGAGATCGCCGGGATCCTCCAGGCCAACGGCATCCCCGCCTCGGCGGGGGACCTGCGCACGGGGGAGGGGTCCGCCCCCGTCGCGGTCGGGACCCGCATCCGCTCCGTGTCGGCCATCGAGGACCTCGTCGTCAGCGGGGCCGAGGACCCCGTGCGCCTGGCCGAGGTCGCCGATGTCGCGCTCGTCGATGAGCCCGCGGCCTCGATCTCGCGCACCAACGGGCGGCCCTCGCTGAGCCTGTCGGTGATGAAGGAGTCCGACGCCAACACCGTCGACGTCTCCCACGCGGTGACCGACGCGCTGCCGGGCCTCGAACGCGCGATGGGGGAGAACACCGAGTTCGTGTCCGCCTTCGACCAGGCGCCCTTCATCGAACAGTCCATCCATGATCTGCTCGAGGAAGGTCTGCTGGGACTGGCGTTCGCGGTCCTCGTCATCCTCGTCTTCCTCCTGTCCGTGCGCGCCACCGTCATCACCGCGATCTCCATCCCGCTGTCCCTGCTCCTCGCCCTCATCGGCCTGTGGATGGGCGGAGAGACTCTGAACATGCTCACCCTGGGTGCGCTGACGATCTCCGTCGGCCGCGTCGTCGACGACTCGATCGTCGTCATCGAGGCGATCCGGAGGCGACATGCCGCCGGGGGCGAGAAGTCGACGAACATCCTCGCCGCCGTCGCCGAGGTGGCCGGAGCCATCACCGCCTCCACCCTGACCACGGTGGCCGTGTTCCTGCCCCTGGCCTTCGTGTCCGGGCAGACCGGGGAGATGTTCCGCCCCTTCGCGCTGACCGCGACGATCGCCCTGCTGTCGAGCCTGTTCGTGGCCCTGACGATCGTCCCCGTCCTCGCCTACTGGTTCCTGCGGCAGCGCGAAGCCACGGTGAGGCTGACGCGGGAGGAGCGCGCCGAGGTGCGCCGCCGCCGGTCTCGACTGCTCGCCGAGTGGCGGCGGGAGGCGAAGGCCGCGAAGCGGGCGGCGAAGAGGCACAGCATTCTCGACTCCGCCCGCCACGACAAGGCCAGATCCGGAGCCGCCCCGGCAGGACCGGCCCCGGCAGCTTCCGCCCCTGCAGGTTCGGCCCCGGCGGGAGCCGCTGCGGAATTCGGTCCGCGATCCGCCGAGGTGGACGAGCTCGCGGCCCTGCATTCGCCGGTGACACGGCTGCAGAGGACCTACCTCCCGGTCATCGCCGCCTCGACGAGGCATCCGGTCGTCACGGTCCTCGTCGCCCTCGTCATCCTCGCCGGCACAGGCCTGATGATCCCGCAGCTGAAGACCGAGCTGTTCGGCGACACCGGCCAGGACACACTGCGCGTCGTCCAGACCTTCGCCCCCGGCACCGACCTGGCCGAGGCCGACGAGCAGGCCGCGACCGTCGAGGACGTCCTCACCGCCGACGACCGGATCGAGTCGTACCAGGTCTCGATCGGCTCCTCCACCTTCGGGTTCTCGACCGGCACGGCCGTCACCGGCAGCTACATCGTCAGCGTCGGCGACTCCGGATCGGCCCAGGAGATCTCCGCGGATCTGCAGGAGAGGTTCGACACCCTCGACGACGTGGGCCAGGTCGAGGTCGTCGACGAGGGCTCGGCACCCGGGAGCCAGACCATCGACGTGACCCTGACCGCCACCGACCCGCAGGTCCTCGGCGACGCCACCTCCGCCGTCGTCGACAGACTCGAACAGGTCGAGACGATCCAGGCGGTGACCAGCGACGTCGACGCCGTCCAACCGGTCATCGAGGTCAGAGTCGACCATCTGGCCGCCGCCGAGGAGAACCTCACCGAGGCCGCCATCGGACGGTATGTCCAGCGGGCGATCGACGGGGAGCGCATCGGCGAGGTCGTCATCGACGACGTCTCCCACTCGGTGCTCCTCTTCGACCGTGACGTCGACACCGTCGAGAGGCTGCGCGGCCTCGAGATCCCGGGCAGGCCCGAGGCTGCGGCACCGGGGTCCGCCGGCGCCGACGGCCCGGGCTCTGCGCCCACCGGACCGGACGGCTCCGGGACCGCCGCCGAGCCCCGCTTCATCGAACTCTCCGAGGTGGCCGAGGTCGCCGAGGTGATGACCGCCCCGAACATCCGCCACACCAACGGCCAGCGCTCCACCACCGTGTCGATCACCCCTGCCGGCGACGACCTCGGCGCGGTGTCGGCGGATGTGAGTTCCGCACTCGGCGAGCTCGACCTGCCGGAGGAGGTCTCCGTCGACACCGGTGGCGCCACCGCCGAGCAGCAGGACGCGTTCTCCCAGCTCGGACTCGCCATGCTGGCGGCGATCCTGATCGTCTTCGTCATCATGGTGGCGACGTTCAAGTCGCTGCTGCAGCCGCTGATCCTGCTCGTGTCGATCCCGTTCGCCGCCACCGGCTCCGTTGCCGCGCTCCTGCTCACCGACACCGCCCTGGGACTGACCTCGATGATCGGTCTGCTCATGCTCATCGGCATCGTGGTCACCAACGCCATCGTGCTCATCGACCTCGTCAACCACTTCCGGGCCCGTGGAGCCGAGCTGCGCACCGCTGTCGTCCACGGCGCCCGGCTGCGCTACCGCCCGATCCTGATGACCGCGGCCGCGACGATCTTCGCCCTCGTCCCGATGGCGCTCGGTCTCACAGGCGGCGGGGTCTTCATCTCCCAGCCGCTGGCGATCGTCGTCATCGGCGGGCTCGTCAGCTCGACCCTGCTCACCCTGATCCTCGTCCCGGTCCTCTACCTGCTCCTCGAGAGCGTGAAGGAACGCCGCGCGGAGAAGGGGCACGTGAAGAACATGGCCCGGGGGCAGGTCCTCGACATCGCCGAGGCGAAGGCGCGGGAGACCTGATGACGGACGCACCGGTGCCCCGGGAGCGGACCCGGCTGTGGTTCGAGCTCGGCCTCGTCGCGGCTCTGTCGCTGGGTCAGTCGGCGGTGTACGCGCTCGTGCGCCTGGCCGACATCGTCTCCCGCGGGCCGATCAGCGAGGCACAGGCCAAGCTCAACACCAGCCAGTCCCCGCGGCCGGTCTTCGACCTCATCTACCAGCTGCTCGGAATCGGCTTCGCGCTCGTGCCCGTCGTCCTCGCCCTCTACCTGCTCAGCCGTGACGCCGACCGGACACCGCTGGCTCAGCGCCTCGGCATCGCCGGGGACCGCGCCAGGGATCTCGGCCACGGGGTCGTGATCTTCCTCGTCATCGGCATCGGCACCCTTCTCATCTACTCCGGCGGCAGGGCGCTGGGGATCACGGCCGAGGTCCAGCCGGCCAACCTCGGCGACCATTGGTGGACGATCCCGGTGCTCCTGCTGGCCGCGGCGAAGAACGGGATCCTCGAAGAGGTGCTGATCTTCGGCTTCGGCGCCGCCCGGCTGCAGAGCCTCGGCTGCCGGCCCTGGACGATCATCGTCGCCCTCGCCGTCTTCCGCGCCAGCTACCACCTCTACCAGGGGATCGGCCCGTTCCTCGGCAATGTCGCGATGGGCATCATCTTCGGGTGGTGGTTCATGCGCAGGGGCCGGCTGATGCCCCTGGTGTGGGCGCATTTCCTCATCGACGCCGTGGGCTTCCTCGCCCCCGGGATCCTCGACCTCGTCGACCTCGGCTGAGCCGGTTCACCGTCCGTTCACCCCTGCGTGGGGATCGGTTGACCTGCGACTGGAAACCTCACTCTGGTGTGCCCGGCTCACCACGGGAACCGAACGATCCCGGTGAGCGCGGGAAGAGCGAGTCGAAACAAGGAGAGAACCGATGGCACCCCTGCGCGAACTGCTGCCCATGGCCAATCACGTGCGCGGCAAGCGAAGCCCCGTCACCTGCGCGCTGAAATGCGACAACGCGTGCACCAAGGCGATCTGCAACACCTCCGACAACGGCTACTTCCGCGACATCGTGGGAGCGCAGCTGAGCCGCCGAGCCGTCCTCGGCGCCTCCGCCGCCGGTGCCCTGGCCATCGCCGTGACCACCGCGCCCAGCCCCAGCGCCCGCCACGCGGCGGCGGCGACCCGCGGAACCCTCGACTTCACGCCCATCGACCCGGTCCACCACGAGGTCGACGAGCTCATCGTCCCCGAGGGCTACTCCTGGCACCCGGTCGTGCGCTGGGGCGATCCGCTGTTCCCCGACTCTCCGAAGTTCGACCCCGAGAACCAGACCGTCGAGGCTCAGCGTCGCCAGTTCGGTTACAACAACGACTTCCTCCAGATCCAGCTCGACGAGATCGGCGACGTCAACCGCGCCGTCCTGTTCTCCAACCAGGAGTACACCAACGACTCCATCATGTACCCCGAGGGCATGGACGCGGCGACCAAGCGGGCGATCAGCCGCGAGGCACACGGCCTGACCGTGGCCGAACTGGTCCGCACCGACAGGTCCACGCCCTGGAAGGTCGACGTCGACGGCAGGCGCAACCGGCGCTTCCTCATCGACACCGAGTACACGTTCACCGGGCCGGCGGCCGGGTCCGACCTGCTGCGGACCAAGGAGTACCCGCAGGGCGACAAGGCGCAGGGCACCCTGGGCAACTGCTCGGGCGGGCTCACCCCGTGGGGAACCCTGGTCTCCGGCGAGGAGAACTTCAACTCCTACTTCAAGGCGGCCGGCACCTCGGCGGCGGAGAAGCGCTACGGACTGACCAGCGAACCCTCGGCCTACGGCTGGGAGCAGGACCTGCCGCGCTTCGACACCACCAACCCCGGCTACGCGAACGAGGCCAACCGGTTCGGATGGATCGTCGAGGTCGACCCGTGGGATCCCGACTCGACACCGCTCAAGCACACCAGCCTCGGCCGCTTCAAGCACGAGGGCGCCAACGTCACGATCGCGGACTCGGGCCACGCCGTGGCCTACATGGGCGACGATGAGCGGTTCGACTACCTCTACAAGTTCGTGTCGAAGCGGAAGTACAAGGAGGGCGACCGCGCCCACAACATGACCCTGCTGACCGAGGGCGACCTGTACGTCGCGAAATTCACCGGCAATTCGCCGAAGACCGAGATCGACGGCAGCGGGCAGGTCCCCGCCGACGGAGCGTTCGACGGCAGCGGGCAGTGGCTGCCGCTGGTCAGGAAGGGCCGGTCGGAGGTCGCGGGCATGTCGGTGGAGGAGGTTCTCGTCAACACCCGGCTGGCCGCGGACAAGGTGGGGCCGACGAAGATGGACCGGTGTGAGGACGTCGAGCCCAACCCGGTCAATGGGAGGATCTACGTCGCCTGCACCAACAACTCCGACCGCGGCAAGGGCGGCAAAGCCGGCGCCGACGAAGCCAACCCCCGCACCGAGAACCGTGACGGGCACATCGTCGAGATCACCGAACGCGGCGGCGACCACACCGGCACCGAGTTCGACTGGACGCTGCTGCTGGTGTGCGGCGACCCCAAGCAGGGCGATGCGACGTACTTCTCCGGCTTCCCCGCCGAGCAGGTGTCGCCGATCTCCTGCCCCGACAACGTCACCTTCGACACAGCCGGCAACCTGTGGATCTCCACGGACGGCGCTCCCGACGGCATCGGCTACTGCGACGGACTGTTCAGGGTCGGACTCGACGGCGACCAGCGCGGCCGCGTCGAGCAGTTCCTCTCGGTCCCGCGCGAGGCCGAGGTGTGCGGTCCACTCGTCCACGACTCCGACGATTCGGCGTTCGTCGCCGTGCAGCATCCCGGCGAGGACGGCGAATGGTCCGACCAGCACTCGCTGTTCCCCGACTACGTCGAGTCCACTGACGTCGAGCGGGGAGTTGCCGCCCTGCCCCGGCCCTCCGTGGTCCAGGTGATCAAGGGCACGGGGGCGGAGCCGAGCGATCCTCCGAGCGAGGGCCCCAAGGACGAGGACGCCGATGCGAGCGGGGATGACGCCGAGGGCGGCTCCGAGGACGGTGCGAAGGACGCCTCCGATGAGGCGAACTCCGCGGCCGGCGGTGCCGCGGCGGCAACCGGGGGTGTGGGAAGCGCGGACGCGGGTGCGGGAGGCGCGGACGCGGTTGCCGGGTCAGGCGCGAACGGAGCGGGTTCCGCTGCGAACGGAGCGGGTTCTGGTGCGGGCTCCGGCGCGGGTTCTGGTGCGGGCTCCGGCGCGGGTGCAGGCTCCGGTGGTGGTGCGAATGGGCCCGTGGCCGGGGGGGATCTGCCGCGGACCGGCAGCGACTCCACGCTGCCGCTGCTCGGCGGGGGCGTCGGACTGCTGGCGGCGGGAGGGGCGCTGGCGACGGCTGCCCATGTGCGGCGGAAGAGGGCCGGCGACGCTGCCGGCGATCAGCCGGAGGCTCCCGGCGAGGCATGAGCCGAATCGGCTCGGCGGTCCGGCCTGGGCGAGAGGTTCTCGCTCAGGCCGGTCCCGGTCCGGTCAGATGACGACGAGGCCGTTCTTCGCCGTCTGGAAGCTCACGGACATGATTCCGGGTGCACCGTGCGGCGCCGACCAGTCGATGTTGATCTCCGGGATGGGTTTGGTGTCCTGGGTGCCCAGCCAGTCGCGCAGGCGGTCGCGGTCCCCGGCGATCTGCAGGGTGTCGATGGCGACATCGCCGTTCGACTTGTATGAGGAGGGGTGTTCGGACGAATCCGCCGACCACTTGATGAAGAACGGAAGCTGCGGGTCGGCAAGGAGGCCTTTGACCCCGATCTGCAGCCAGCGCAGCTCGCGTCCCGATTCCGGGGTCCGATTGCCGTCGACGGCCTTGCGCTCGAGGCGCCGCTCCACCTCGGTGAGGTCGTCGACCGACACGCACCAGCCCATCCAGCCGCCGCCGAGTTCGGATCGGGCGCGCACCGCCTGGCCGAAGGGGGTGGACAGGGCGGCAGGGTGCTCCAAGGCTTCGACGACTTCGAGGTAGTGGCCGCCCGCGAGGGGGAAGATCAGGTTTCTGGTGCCGAATCGGGGATGGACTCCGCCGTCATAGGGGACCACCCCCAGCTTCTCCGAAATTCTCCTGGCCGTTGCTTCGTAACCATCCGGTTCACTGGCGAAGGACACATGATCGAGTTTCATGTCTTGAGAATCGCATAACCCAGCTCACACTTCTTATTAGGGTGACCTAAATCAAGGCATAAGGGACGTGGCAACGGGCATTGTCGTCCCGGCTGATGAGAGGTGCGACCGTCCGGTGGACGGAAATGCGCGACCGCCCGGATGAGGACATCCGGGCGGTCGGGTGATGCGGGGAAGTGCGTCAGTGAGCGTCCTTGAAGCGAGCGATCGACGCCTCGACCTCCGCCTCCGCCTCCGCACGGCCGACCCAGTTGGAGCCCTTGACGAACTTGCCGGGCTCGAGATCCTTGTAGCGGGTGAAGAAGTGCTCGATGGAGTCGAGGGTGAACTGATCGACGTCGGAGACGTCCTGGTAGCTGTCCCAGCGGGGATCGCCGGCGGGCACGGCGAGGACCTTGTCGTCACCGCCGGCCTCGTCCTCCATCTGGAACATGCCGATCGGGCGCACGTCGACGAGGACACCGGGGAACAGAGGCTCGGGCAGCAGGACGAGAACATCGAGGGGATCGCCGTCGTTGCCGAGAGTGTCCTCGAGGAATCCGTAGTCGGCCGGGTACTGCATCGAGGTGTAGAGGTAGCGGTCGAGCTTGACCCGACCGGTCTCATGATCGACTTCGTACTTGTTGCGCTGACCGCGGGGGATCTCGATCGTGGCCAAGAGTTCCATAGTGCTCCTTCAGTCGGGGTGCTTGATCAGAAATTCGGAT
>JAPSIC010000013.1 GCA_031179165.1 Brevibacterium sp. | reverse complement strand
GTCCGGAGTCATCGCCCTGCCCTTTGGCCAGGCCGATGAGCGCCGCACGCGCCGCGTGGCAGTCGGTCTCGGGCGTTCCCTGGTAGACCTTCGCCTTGAACGACCCGGGAGCCTGACCGCAATGGCCGAGGGGCAGCGGTTGGGCCTCGACAGGCTTCTCGGGCGCGTCCGAGCCGCTCCTGCCGGTGCTCACCGGAGCATCGCTGGTTGCAGGCTCCGGTCCCGGCGCCGTGGGCAGTGGAGGTCCGCATGCGCCCATGACGAGGCACAATCCCGCCAGAGCCAGCACTGCCGTGGTCCTCATCCACTCAGGGTAGCCCGAGTTAGGCGGGCGTGGACCGGCAGAACGGTCACGACTTCGACACTGCCGGCCGCCACCCTGCCGTCAGGTCGCCCTGACGGACACCGTCAGGCTGCCGTGGCGGATGCCGTCCGGCTGCCTTGCCCGAGCACGGAGAGCGCCGAGGCGGTGCCACCGTTGGGGTGGCACCGCCTCGGCGCTGTCAATCATCAGTCATGCCTCGCGACCTCGCGCGAGGACCGTCCCCTGTGAATCAGGCGTTGGCAGGTTCCTTCTTCTTCTGCGGAGCCGGCTTCGAGGTGGCCGCCTCGACGAAGTTCTTACGCGGAACGTCGAGGTCGACGAGAGGCATGTTGTCACGGCCGAGCACGGCGTTGAGGATCCAGTTGCCGAACACCTTGACCTTGCGGTCGAGGCTGGGGATCGCGTAGCCGTGGTAGGCGCGGTGCATGAACCAGGCGAGGAAGCCGCGGGCCTCGAAGTCGCCCATCTGCGACACACCCTTGTACAGACCCAGTCCGGCCACCGAGCCGATGGTCTTGTGGAAGTACTGCTTGAACTCGGTCTCTCCGCGCAGGGCGGCGAGAACGTTGGAGGCCAGGACGGGTGCCTGACGGACGGCGTGCTGAGCGTTGGGCACGCAGTATCCGCCCACGCCGCCTCCGGAGAGGTCGGGGACGGCGGCGTTGTCACCGGCGGCCCAGGCGCCTTCGACGACACCGTCCTCGCCTTCGACGCGAAGGTCGGCGCGCACGGTGATGCGGCCGCGTTCGTCGATGGGCAGGTCCGAATCGATGAGGAGCGGGTTGGCCTTGACGCCGGCCGACCACACGATGGTGTCGGCGTCGAACTCCTCGCCGCTGGAGAGCTTGACGTGCTTGTCGGTGCAGTCCTCGAGGAAGGTCTCGAGGTAGACGTCGATGCCGCGCTCGCGCATGTGCTCGACGACCCAACGGGCCTGGGCTTCGCCGACCTCGGGCATGACCCGGTCCATCGCCTCGACGAGGACGAAGCGCACGTCGGCGTCGGTGAGAGTCTCGTACTGGGCGATCGCGGACCGGACGACGTCTTCGAGTTCGGTCAGCGCTTCGATGCCGGCGAACCCACCGCCGACGAACACGAAGGTCAGCGCCTTGCGGCGCTCCTCGTCATCCTCCATCAGGGATGCATCGGCGACGCGGGTGAGGAGGTGGTCGCGCAGGGCGACGGCTTCCTCGATGCGCTTGAGGCCGATCGCGTTCTCCTTGAGGCCGGGGATCGGCAGGACACGGGCGACGGAGCCGGCGGCCAGAACGATGTGGTCGTAGTCGAGTTCGAAGGCCTCGTCATTCTCGGGTTCGACGACGACGTACTTATCGGCGTGGTTGATCGACGTGACCTTGGCGGTGATGACCTCCGCGCCGGGCAGATTGCGGCGCAGCGGCACGACGGCGTGACGGGGCTCGATCGATCCGGCAGCCACCTCGGGGAGGAAGGGCTGGTAGGTCATGTACGGGTTGGGGTCGATGACCGTCACGGTGGCTTCACCGCGACCGAGGTTCTTCAACAGGTTCTGTGCGGTGACCAGACCGAGGTAGCCACCACCAACGATAAGGATACGAGGACGCAGTTTTGAATTTCTGATGAGTGCCATGAACCCATCCTAGAGCCTTGTGAAAACATTCACGAATTCGAGGTCGAAGCGCAGATCAGGACCGTAATACGCCCTTTTTCTCACCGTCGCCGGCGGAAGAATGCGAGGGCCGACAGGACCAGCAGGATCAGGGCCGCGGCGCCGCCGACGACGAGGATCGAATAGCCCAGCGTCGGCGTCGACTGCGAGGAGACGACATCGGTGGGGGCGACCGCCTGAGGGCTGTCCGTCTCATCGGGCGCCGCCGTCTCCGTCTCCGTGGTCTCGGCCGGGGCGCGCCTGTGCATCGCGACCCAGTCGGCCAGGGCGTCGGCGGCACTGGGAACGGTCTTCGGCACATCCGCGTTCATCGCCGCGACCGGGTCGATCCGCCCCCAGCCGACGATCGGATCGGGGTCGTCGGGCCGGCTCTGACCTCTGTGGCCCTGCACCGGCTTGGCGGTGGAGAGCAGCTTCGCCGTCACCTCGTCGGCGGTGAGATCCGGATTCTCCGCCCGCATCAGCGCTGCCACCCCGGACACGACGGGAGAGGCGAAGGAGCAGCCTTGGCCTTCGGCGTAGCCGCCGGAATGGAAGGGGATCGGGATGTCCGCGGCCGGGCCCATCAGGTCCACGGCGGTGCCGGGCGCGGTGGACTCGGGCAGCACCTTTCCGTCCTTGCCGAGCCCGCCGACGCCGATGACGCCGGGAACGGTCGACGGAGACCAGGCCTGAGTCGCCCCCTGCGAGGCGTTGCCGACGCAGGCGATGACCATGACGTCCTTCTCGTAGGCGTAGGCGAACGCCTCATCCCAGCTCTCGGGCCAGGCGGGGTCATCCCAACCCAGCGACATGTTGACGACCTCGGCTCCGGAGTCGACGGCCCACGTCAGCGCCTCGGCGGCCTGGTCCCTGGTCGAGCCCGACCCCTCCGGACGACCGGGACCCAGCCACATGGACGCGGACAGGATCTCGGCCTCGGGAGCCACTCCCGCCGGCCCCGCGCCTCCGCCCTGACCGGCGATGACACCGGCGACGGCGGTTCCGTGGTGGATGGTGTCCTTGCCCCCGATCGGCGTCTTGCCGTCCTTGTCCAGCCCGCTGAAGTCCTTGGCCTTGCCGACGACGCCGCGGAGGTTCTCATGGTCGGCGTTGACGCCGGAGTCGATGACGGCGACCGTGACGCCCTTGCCGGTGGACTTCTCCCACACCTTGTCGATGCCGTAGTCCTTGATGAACCACTGTCCCGGCCCGGCCTTGGGGGCGGCCTGGGCCACCGCGACCGGGCTCATGACCAGGCCCAGCGCGAGCGTCCCGGCGAGACCGAGCCTCGCCATCGCTTTCAGCACGGATGCCGTCCGCCTCGTTCCGGGCACTGCCCGCCTCGCTCCGGGCGCTGGCAATCCCGCGCCGGGGGCGTCCGACGGCGCTGCGCCGGGGGCGTCCGACGCGGGCGGGAGCTGGGACGGGTGCGAGTCCATCATCGGGTCCGGGTCACTGCGGCGGTCGCGTGAGATCGAGGGCGATGCCGTCGAGGATGTCGGTCTCGGACACCGTGATGTCGAGCTCCGCCCCGACGGACACGACCGCGGCGTCGATGCGTCGCACGACCCGGGAGAACAGGAGCCCGCCGGCGCCGATGACGTCGACGCGACCGGGGTGCATGTAGGGCAGCGCGGCTCGCTCCTCCCGGTCCATGCTCAGCAGCTGGTCGGCCTGGCGTTCGATGTCGCCGACGGAGAGTCGAGCACCGTGGATCTTCTCCCGCTGATAGCTGTCGAGGTCGAGGATGCCTGCCGTCAGGGTGGTCACGGTTCCGGCCACCCCGATGAAGGTGCGCGGGGCGGAGAAGTCGAGGATCTCGGCGGCCTGGTCGAGATGGGTTTCGATGTCGGCTACCGCGGCCGAGATCTGCTCGGAGTCCGGGCGCTCGGAGGGCATGTGCCTCTCGGTCAGGCGGACCGAGCCGATGTCCATGCTCACCGCCGCCTCGACACCGCTCGTGCCGAGGACGAGTTCGGTGGAACCCCCGCCCAGGTCCATCACCATGAACGGGCCCGCATCGGCGCGGCGTCCGACCGTGGCGCCGAGGAACGACAGCTGCGCCTCCTCGTCGCCGGTGATGACGTCGGGCACGACACCGAGGATCCTGAAGATCCCGGCGAAGAACTCATCCCGGTTCTTCACGTCGCGGCTTGCGGAGGTGGCGACGAACCGCAGCTTCTCCGGTTCGTACTCGGCGGCCACCTCGGCGAACTCCTGCGCGACGGTGAACGTGCGCTCCAGCGCCTCGGGAGCGAACTCACCAGTCGCGTCGACCCCCTGGCCAAGTCGCACGATGCGGGTCTCGCGACGCAGCTCCTTCATGGTGCCGTCGTCATCGACGTCGGCGATGAGCAGGCGCAGGGAATTGGTCCCGCAGTCGAATGCAGCTACACGCATGGATTGATCCTGTTTCTGGGTCGGTCCTACTTCATCGAGCGTCGTCGTTCCAGACTACTCGGTCGCCTCGCTCGCCGAGGTGCCCGTCGGGTCCGGAGCGTCGTCGGCTTCGGCCGGGGTGACCGCAGGAGTCGGCACGTCGCTCATCAGCCCGATCGCCCGATCCCCGATCGGATTGACCCCCGGACCGGCGGCGAGGGCGTGGCCGACGAGGGCGTGGAGGCACTTGACCCGGGTGGGCATGCCGCCGGCGGAGAAGTCCCTGATCTCCTCCACCTCGGCGATCCCGGCCCGCTCGCCGATGGCCGAGCGGGTGGCCAGGTAGTCCTCGTGAGCGCGTCGGTAGGCGGCGGCCAGCTCGTCGTCGGTCGCCAGCTCGGCCGTCCATTCGGCCATGATCCCTGCCGCCTCGAGGCGGGAGCATTCAGCCACGAACGCGGGGTGGGTGAGGTAGAACGTGGTCGGGAAGGGAGTGTTGTCCTCCAGCCGCGGTGCTGTCGCGACCACCAGAGGCTCCCCCGAGGTGCTGCGCGCGGCGATCCCGACGACCCCGCGCGGGAGGCGTCCCAGCTGCTCTCTGAGGGTGGCGAAATCCGCCTCGGTGCACTCTGTGATCATCTGCCCTTCTCCACGGTATTGCCGACCTGTTGAATCGACTCCAGCAACTCAAGGTACCAGGCCTGCTTGCCCGCCGAGCGGTCGGATTCGGATTCGGCGCCGGGCAGGGCGTCGCGATTGATGACGATGACGGCGTTCTCGCCCTCCTTGACGTAGTACTGCTCTTCCCGGGCCCGGCGTGCGATGTAGGTGGGGTCGTTGAGCTTCTCGTTCTTCTCCTCCAGCGCCTCGACCTCGGCCCTGGTCGTCGCGATCTCATTGTTGAGCGCAGCGATCTGCTGGGCCTGCTTGAGCGCGGAGTTGATCGAGGGCAGGAACATGACGAGGACGAGAGCGATGACGACGAGGAAGATTCCCGTCCGCCAGGACAGCCGCCGGCGGTCGTTGGACGCATGAGCTTCCACCACCGGGGCGGGGCGACGCCGAGGTGCGGCTCTGCCCGGGGCCGATCGGGGGGCGCTGTTCTTGGGCTTGCTCGGGACCATGACTCTTTCCGCTGCCACCGAGGACTGGGAAGGCGGTCGCAGCACTTCCAAGTGTGCCGTGTCCGCTTCGGGCGAGCGAGGATTTCCGAGTCATGGCGTGTTCGGTTCCGGCATCCGATACGACCTGTCCAGAACCGTGCGGAAGCCGGCGTCGGCAACCACGCCGGCAGCTTTGCAACTTCCATCGTTGGCCTCAACCCGCACCGGCAGGACCGCAACATCCACCGTTAACCTCAACCCGCACCGGCAGCTTTGCAACTTCCATCGCTGGTGCCAGAACACCCCCGTGCAGGTGTAGGAACTACTGCCACCGGTGACCACTCTGCATCTGAATGACGATGACCGGTCAACCTCCCGCTCCACCGTTTTCCACAGATCTGCGGCTTCTATTGCTATTTATAGTCGTTTGATGAAGTTTAGTGTTATGTACAAGATTCTCACGACCCAGGAGCTCCAACGGCTCGGCTTCACCTCGGAAGAGATTCGGCGGGCACGCAACTGTTGCCTTCTCCGTCTGTCCCGCGGCGTCTATGTCGCACGGCATATCTGCGCGGTGCACAGCCATCGCCCGCTGTGGGCGAGCATCGAAGAGAACGCGCACGATGAGTTCAAACGGTTCGGCGACAACCGAGATCGGATCGAAGAGCTCAATGCTGCCGTGATGGCGCGGTGCGAACTCAAATTCCAGGAACGCCAGGAGCGATTGAGACGTCAGGAACGCCAGCAGAGGCTGCCCGAGGCTGAACCGAATCATGTTGACGAAGCACCGGAGCGCACCGATTCGACGGAGGCACCCGAGACCTTCTCCCACATCTCAGCGGCGCTCATTCACGGACTCCCCGTTGCCTACCCGGTCACGCACCAGGTCGAGGTGTTCCGCCCAGGAGTCAACCGCCAGTTCAAGAGCCTCCTGGTGCGGGGCAGCAACGTGCCTCCACAACACCGAGTCCGCACAGGCGGAATCCTGGTCACCACGCTCGAACGGACGCTCATCGACGTGGCACGTCACTACAATCTCGACATCGCGGTGGCGATGCTCGACAGCGCCCTGCACCGACAGCTGACCACCACGGACACTATCCTCGCGACGCTCGATCAGTGTGCGGAGAAGAGGAACACGAAGAAGGTGCGTTTGGCCCTTGACCTGGCCGATGCGCGACGCGAGTCCCCGGCGGAGTCGATCGCGGCCGTGCGCTTCTACCAGTACGGAATCACGGGTATGGAACCGCAGGTGGTCTTCAGACACGAATCACTGTCAAAAGACATCCGGGTCGACTTCTGTCATCGGAGCGCTCGGCTCATCGTTGAGATCGACGGCCTCGGAAAGCTGTACCTGAACTCCGGAGTTCCGCGCGAGGAGCTCGAGAAGGAGCGCCGACGCGAACAGTGGCTGCGCGACCGTGGCTACCTGGTGATCCGCATCAGCTGGAAGGAGCTCTTCCATGAACGGAGATTCATCGAGATCAAGAGGGCATTGATGCGAGTCGCATGAGGTCTCTCGCCAGTCTGGGAACCGGTGGCTGCATTTCACCCCCTTGCACGGGTGCGAGTTGGGGCTCATGGTGCGGCCGGCGAAGCCAACGGTGCGAGTTGGGGCTCATGGTGCGGCTGGCGAAGCCAATGGTGCGAATTGGGCCCACCGGTGTGAATTGACGCCAAGCAGAGGAGACGCGGCCGACGGGAGGAGCTGCGGTCGACCTGTGAATCCGGCGCAGTCGACTGACGCCGAGGCGGGGGCGAAGTGAGCGTCGAACTCAATTCGCCCCCGCCTCGGTGAGGCTGCGGTGCGACCGCGACCGCGAGCGGGCTGCTACCTCAGGTGAACTTCGATGCGACCGCAGCCGCGATCACACCTCCACGCCGCAGCCGATGCGGCTCAGGCCTCGAAGCGCGGGAAGGCGTTCCGGCCGGCGTAGCGGGCGGCGTCGCCGAGCTGCTCTTCGATGCGCAGCAGCTGGTTGTACTTCGCCACGCGCTCCGAACGGGCCGGTGCTCCGGCCTTGATCTGGCCGGCGTTGGTGGCGACGGCCAGATCGGCGATCGTCGTGTCCTCGGTCTCACCCGAACGGTGCGAGATCATCGTCGTGTAGCCGTTGGTCTGCGCCAGGGACACCGCGTCGAGGGTCTCGGTGAGCGTGCCGATCTGGTTGACCTTGACCAGCAGCGAGTTGGCGGTGTCGTTGTCGATGCCGCGCTGCAGACGTTCGGGGTTGGTCACGAACAGGTCGTCGCCGACGAGCTGGACCTTCGAGCCGATGGACGCGCTCAGCGTCGCCCAGCCGTCCCAGTCGTTCTCGTCCAGCGGGTCCTCGATCGATACGAGCGGGTACTTGCCGAGCAGGTCCTCGTAGTAGGCGGCCATCTCCTCGGCCGTCTTCTTCGCGCCTTCGAATTCGTAGGATCCGTCGCGGCAGAACTCCGAGGACGCCACGTCGAGGGCCAGCGCGATGTCGCGTCCGGCGCGGTGGCCTGCGGCGTCGATGGCTTCGAGGATGAGGTCGAGGGCCGCTGCGTTGGAATCGAGGTTCGGGGCGAAACCGCCCTCGTCGCCGAGGCCGGTCGCCAGACCGCGGTCCTTGAGCACTCCCTTGAGCGCGTGGTAGACCTCGACGCTCCACTGCAGACCCTCGTGGAAGCTCGCGGCTCCGACCGGGGCGATCATGAATTCCTGGATGTCGACGTTCGAGTCGGCGTGCGATCCGCCGTTGAGGATGTTCATCATCGGCACCGGCATCACGTGGGCGTTCGGTCCACCCAGGTACCGGTAGAGCGGCAGGTCCGCGGACACCGCGGCGGCCCGCGCGACGGCCAGGGAGGTGCCGAGGAGGGCGTTGGCGCCGAGGCGGGACTTGTTCGCGGTCCCGTCGAGTTCGATCATGGCCTGGTCGACGAGGCGCTGATCATCGCTTTCGAGTCCGACGATGACCTCGTTGATCTCATCGATCACCGCGTCAACAGCATTGGTGACGCCCTTGCCGAGGTAGCGCTCCGGGTCACCGTCGCGCAGCTCGACCGCCTCGAACTCACCGGTGGAGGCGCCCGAGGGCACTCCGGCACGACCGACCGACTCGTCGGCCAGCAGCACCTCCACCTCCACGGTGGGATTTCCCCGGGAATCCAGGATCTCACGGGCATTTGCGGCAATGATCTCAGCCACTGACAACTCCTTCGTATTGGTTTCACATGGGGAACATGCGCCTGCAGGCCAGCTTAGTGCACTGGTGCGGCGGGGCTCATTCTCGGTCCGTGGGCACGACGAGGGCCCGGCGCAGGCGAGCCGGGGTCTCCGGGTCCATCCCGTGGTCGAGCAGGTATCCCTCGACTCCGCGATCGCCGTAGTCGTCGAGGATGCGGTCGAGGGTTGCCGCCAGCAGCTCCGCCGGTGCAGCGGTCGCGGTGTTCGCGAGGTCTCCCGAGATGCCGGCATCGGCGAAGTTCCGCATGATCGCCTCGAGGAAGGCACCGGAGAGGTGCTGCTGGGTGGCCGAGTACTCGGCCAGGATGTCCTCGCGGCCGACGCCGAGGAGCTCGTGGATGAACGCCGCGACCACGCCCGTGCGGTCCTTGCCCGCCGAGCAGTGGAAGACGACTCCGGTGTCGGCGTGCTGGGCCACCGTGTCGACGGCGAGGGCCAGGCGCGTGCCGAAGTGCGTGATCATCAGTTCGTAGATCTTCTCCAGCGACCGGTCGGAGAGGTCCATGCCGGTGGCCTTCGCCGCCGCCTTCATCTCCGCCCGGCTCTGGCGCACGGCGGGGAAGAAGAGGTCGTCGAAGACGGGCAGTTCGATGTACTCGACGTCGAGGCCCTCGAGCGCATCGGGCAGCTTCGCCCGCTCCCCGATGTCGCGCAGATCGATGACCGCGCTGATGCCCAGCCGGGCGATGTCCCTGCGCGCCTTGTCCGTGAGCTGAGCGAGCCCGTCCGCTCGGAACACCGCTCCCGTGGCCACGGAGCACCCGTGCGCCGAGGTGATTCCGGAGTCGGACTCCCCTGCCGGGCTCAGCCGGTAGTCCTCGCCGCCGGCGCCGCCGTAGGTCGCCATGGCGGCGATCTGCGCGGGTGAGGCGATGGGGGCTCCCCCGAGATCGCGGAAGTTGAAGGTGCCTTCGATGTCGATCCTGTCCAAGCTCACTGCCGTGCGTCCTTCCGTTGCCTCTCCTCGGACTTGATGCGAGTGTATTCGGCCTCGACGTCGGCCAGCGGAGCCATCCGTCCGTCCTCGGCGTCGTCGCCGAACGCGAGGGGATGCCTGCGGATGAGCTTCTCCTCGAGTCCGTCGATGATCAGCTGCAGCGTCTCACCGTACCGGACGTCCGCGCGGTTCGCGGCTGCGGCGCCGCTCTCGTCGAGCAGCGCCGAATGGAACAGCACCTGGTAGAGGACGTCCCCGAGCTCTTCGATCAGCGCCTCACGATGCCCCGCGCTCGGGTTCTCCCGGTACTCCTCGAGGGCCTCGATGAGCTCCTCGGTCTCCTCCCGGGCGAACTTCTCGAGGCTCGCGTGGTCCTGGGCGCTCGACCATGGGCAGCGTCGCCGCAGGGTCGCCATCGCCGCGACGATCCCGGCGGTCCCGCCCGTCATCCGCTCACCTCGGCGGGTTCGGACTCGATCACCGGGACGATCGCGTCGAGGAACTGGTGGGCCCAGCGGAGGATGTCGGAGTCGGTCATCTCCTTGGCCCCGAATCCGTCTCCGGACATCGGCTTGGGCACGAGCACCGACCGGATCGTGGGTTTGAGCAGCGACCTCGGGTACAGGCGTTTGAGCCGCACGACCTGCGAATCGGCCAGCTCCAGGGGTCCGAACCGGATGAAGTTGCCCTGCATGACGATGTCGCTGACGCCCGAGGCCTTCGCCCGGATCCGCAGGCGCGCGACGTCGGCGAGCACTCCCACGGGTTCGGGAGAGGGACCGTAGCGGTCGACGAGTTCGGCGAGGACCTCGCGCAGCTCCTCCTCGTTGGTCGCCGCCGCGAGTTTCCGGTAGGCCTCGAGCCGGAGGCGTTCGTGTTCGACGTACTCGGCCGGCAGGTGCGCGTCGACGGGCAGCTCGATGCGCATCTCGGCTTCGGGCTCCGTGGCCTCACCGCGGAAGTTCGCGACCGCTTCGCCGACGAGCCGGACGTAGAGGTCGAAGCCGACCCCTTCGATGTGACCGGACTGCTGACCGCCGAGGAGGTTGCCGGCGCCGCGGATCTCGAGGTCCTTCATCGCCACCTGCATCCCGGCGCCGAGCTCCGTGTGGGCGGCCAGGGTCGTCAGCCGGTCGTGGGCGGTCTCGGTCAGCTGCGTCTCCCGCGGGTAGAGGAAATAGGCGTAGGCGCGTTCGCGTCCCCGGCCCACCCGTCCGCGCAGCTGGTGGAGCTGCGAGAGGCCGAACCGGTCGGCCTGGTCGATGATCAGGGTGTTGGCGTTGGAGATGTCGATCCCGGTCTCGACGATCGTCGTGCACACCAGCACGTCGAACTTCTTCTCCCAGAAGTCGACGATGACCTGCTCGAGGCGCTGCTCGTTCATCTTCCCGTGCGCGATCGCGATCCGCGCCTCGGGGACGAGTTCGGCGATGTGCGCGGCGATGGACTCGATGTCCTTGACCTTGTTGTGGATGTAGAAGACCTGCCCCTCGCGCATGAGCTCACGGCGGATCGCGGCCTTGATCTGCTTGTCGTCGTACCTGCCGACGTAGGTGAGCACCGGATGCCGCTCCTCGGGCGGGGTGGCCAGCGTCGACATCTCCCGGATGCCGGTCACCGCCATCTCCAGGGTGCGCGGGATCGGTGTCGCCGACATCGCGAGGACGTCGACGTTCGTGCGCATCGCCTTGAGCGTCTCCTTGTGCTCGACGCCGAAGCGCTGCTCCTCGTCGATGATGACGAGCCCGAGGTTCTTGAACCGGATCTCGCCGCTGAGCAGCCGGTGGGTGCCGATGACGAGATCGAGCTTGCCCGCCGCGAGGTCCTCGACGACCTTGTCCGATTCCTGCTTCGTCTGGAACCGCGACAGCGCGCCGACGGTGACGGGGAATCCCGAGTACCGTTCGACGAAGGTCTCGTAGTGCTGCTGGACGAGCAGCGTCGTGGGCACGAGGACGGCGACCTGCTTGCCGTCCTGGATCGCCTTGAAGGCGGCACGCACGGCGATCTCTGTCTTGCCGTAGCCGACGTCGCCGCAGATCAGGCGGTCCATCGGGATCGGCTTCTCCATGTCGGCCTTGACCTCGTCGATCGTCGTCAGCTGATCGTTGGTCTCGACGTAGTGGAAGGCGTCCTCGAGTTCGCGCTGCCAGGGGGTGTCGGGTCCGAAGGCATAGCCCTGGGTCGCCTGCCGCGCGGAGTAGAGGCGGACGAGTTCGCCCGCGATCTCCTTGACCGCCTTCCTCGCCTTCGCCTTGGTCGACTGCCAGTCGGCCCCGCCCATCTTGTTGAGGCTGGGGTTCTCACCGCCGACGTACCGGCTGACCTGGTCGAGGGCGTCGCTGGGCACGTAGAGCCGGTCCCCGGGCTGACCCCGCTTGGTCGGGGCGTACTCGATGATGAGGTACTCGCGGGTGTGCTTGTTCGCGCCCTTGCCGCTCGTGCGCTGCGTCATCTCGACGAACCGGCCCACGCCATGCTGTTCGTGGACGACGAAGTCGCCGGGTTTGAGATTGAGCGGGTCGACCTGATTGCGCCGGCGGCGGGTCGGCAGCCGCCGCATGTCCCGCGTCGAGGTGGCCGCGGCATGACCGAGCACATCGGCCTCGGTGAGCACCGCGAGCCTGAGGTCGTCGAAGACGAAGCCGCCGAACGGCGCCGCCGTGGTCACGGTGACCACGGCCTCGGCGAGATCGGAGGGGTCGTCGATGAAGGTCGCCGGCACACCCGCCTCCGAGAACACCTCGACCATGCGCATGCCCGGTCCCTGGCCTTCGGTGAGGACGAGGATGCGCCACCTGTCGTGGATGAGTCCCCTGACGTCGGCGAGGATCGCCTCGACGTCACCGGCGTAACCGCGCGGGGTGCGGGCGGGAATCGCGAACACATTGTCCGTCGGCGCCGCCAGCTCCTCGTCGGTGGAGAACCCGCCGATCTCCCACCAGGCCAGGCCGATGAGCCGAGCGCCTTCCTTCATCTCGTCCACCGTGCGGAAGGTCGCGGCGGAGAGGTCGATGGGCGACTCGCCGCCGGCCGCAGCGCCCGACCAGGCTGCTTCGAGGAATTCGTTGGTCGTCACGACGAGGTCGGCGGCCCTGGACTGGACCCGTTCGGGTTCGGTGATGATGATCTTCGTCCCGGCGGGCAGGAGCGCGATGATGGGCTCCATGCCGTCGGCGAGCACGGCCGAGAGCGATTCCATCCCCTCGACGGCGACGCCTCCGGCGATCTTCTCGAGCATGTCGGCCGCGGCGGGAAGCGTCGGGGCCAATGCGGCCGCCCGCTGCCGGATCGAATCGGTGAGCAGGAGCTCTCGGCAGGGCGGGGCGGCCAGCCTCAGCGGTGCGGCGCCGGGATCGGCGGGAATCGAGCGCTGATCGGCGACGGAGAACTCGCGGATCTCATCGATCTCGTCCCCGAAGAACTCGATGCGCAGCGCGTGGTCGGCCGTCGGCGGGAACACGTCGACGATGCCGCCGCGAACGGCGTATTCGCCTCGGCGGGAGACCATGTCGACGCGGGAATAGGCGAGTTCGGTCAGCCGCTGCGCGAGTGCGTCGATGTCGTATTCGTCGCCCTGGTCCAGTTCGATCGGTTCGATCTCCCCCAGACCCTTGACCAGGGGCTGGAGGAAGGCGCGCACGGGCGCGATGATGAGCGAGAGCTCCTGGCCCGGCTTCGGGTGAGCCAGGCGGCGCAGGATCGACAGCCGCTGGCCGACCGTGTCGGAGCGGGGTGAGAGCTTCTCGTGCGGCAGGGTCTCCCAGCTGGGGAAGACGGCGATGGACTCGGCGGGGATCCAGTCCGCCATCGACCGGGCCAGGTCCTCGGCCTCCCTGGTCGTGGCGGTGACGATCAGCTGCGGCGCCGGGGTCCCGGCCTCTCTGCGCGCCGTCTCGACGGTGCGCCGCAGGATCGAGGGCCACAGACCCTTGATGGCGTCGATCGTGCCGCCGGTCGTACTCGGATCGGAGAACGCTTCGACGAGGTCGTTGATGGTCGGGTTCTGGCGTGTGAGATCGAGTCCGTTGAGCACCAGTCAAGTCTAGAACACCGGGCCGACACGGTGGAGATGAACGCAGACACACCCGAGATGATCTCGAACGGATAACACCCTAACGGATCGGAAACGATTGCCCGCATCACCCTGTTATTCGGTGTTCTCCAATCTTGATCAAGGACAATCGAAGCATGAGATCAAATCAGTCCCCGCACTTCTCCGCCTCTGAATCACGGTATTTGTTCGGCACTGATTCCACCCCCCACGCATCGTCGCCGGTGGGCGGGCTTCCGCCCGCGGGTGGACGGCTGAATTCCGGCCTGCACGCCGTGCTCAATGGAGACCACAAGTTGTCCCGATTCGTTCCCGTCCTCGTGCTGCTCGCGATCATGTGGGTGCTCGAGATCGTCGACACGATCCTGCCGGTCAATCTCGATCTCTTCGGACTGGAGTCGTGGAACCTGCTCTCGCTCTACGGCCTCGTCACCTCCCCGCTCCTGCATTCGGGGTTCAACCATCTGACGGCGAACACCTTCCCGTTCGTGGTCCTCGGCCTCTTCATCGCGGCCGAAGGAGCACGCCGGTTCTGGCTGGTCACGGCCATCACCGGCCTGGTGTCCGGCCTCGGGGCCTGGCTGACGACTCTGCCGGGACACCACATCGTCGGCGCCTCCGGCATCGTCTTCGGCTTCTTCGGCTACCTGGCCGTGCGCACCTGGTTCGCCGACGACATGCTCCGCAAGATCATCTACTTCACGATCGGCCTCTTCGTCTTCATCACCTACGGCGCGGCGATGGTGTTCGGGATGCTGCCCCAGGCCAACGGCATCTCCTGGCAGGGACACCTGTTCGGGTTCGTCGGCGGCGTGATCGCGGCCCGCATCATCCACCGTCGGCGGGTGCAGACGCAGTCAGCGTGAGTGGTACTTCTGCTGGACGGCCAGCAGGCCCTCGCTGACATAGAGCTCGACCGCATCTGCCAGGTCCGAGACGAAGATCGGCAGGACCGTGCGCTCGTCCTTGGAGAAGGGCTTGAGCACGTAGTCGGCCGTGTCCTGCCGGCCAGGGGGACGGCCGACTCCGGCCCGGATCCGAGCGTAGTCCCTGGTGCCCAGCACCGAGGTCATCGATCGCAGCCCATTGTGGCCGCCCTCTCCCCCGCCGATCTTCGCCTTGATCGTGTCGAAGGGCAGGTCGACATCGTCATGGACCGCGACGATCCTCTCCACCGGGATCGAGTAGAAGTCGAGCAGCTGGCGGACGGGCCCGCCTGATT
This sequence comes from Brevibacterium sp., assembly GCA_031179165.1. Lineage (GTDB taxonomy): Bacteria > Actinomycetota > Actinomycetes > Actinomycetales > Brevibacteriaceae > Brevibacterium. The sequence continues at coordinate 22,772 of JAPSIC010000013.1, read as the reverse complement.
CGTTCATGTAGCCCGTCGAGGTGGCGAGCACGACTCGCGGGCCGGGCACACCGGGCCGGTGTCCCACCGGCAGCCGGCCGGTGCCGACATGGGCGCGCAGCTTGCTGCGGCCCAGCCTGACTCCGGTCCTCTGGGCGAGTTCGGCGACGACCATCTGCCCGATGTTGTGCCGGGTGGATTCGTATTTCGGTCCCGGATTGCCGAGACCGAAGATCAGCCAGGGTTCGTTCGCCATCTGCTCCCGCTCGTTTCGTTCCTGGGGCCCGGGTCGTCACCGCCCACACGGTCACGGCCCACATCGTCGCGACCACTGCCGCAGCGACCCACGTCGTCACGGCCCACACCGTCGCGACTCGAGAACGGCGGGCCATGTTCGCACATGGCCCGCCGTTGCCCTGAGTCAGCGCAGAGTCTCCTCCGCGGAGATCATCGGATCACTCGGACTCGGACTCGTCGGTCTCGGTCTCGTCTTCCGGCTCTTCGCGTGTCGGCTCGGCGACATTGACGACGAGGAGCTCGGGGTCGGAGACGAGCTTGACGCCCGCCGGAAGCTCGATCTCCTTGGCGAGGACGTGCTCGCCGACGGTGCGACCGGCGATCGAGGCCTCGATCACCTCAGGAAGCTTGGTGGCATCGGCCTTGACGACGATGGTCGATTCCTCCTGCGAGATCATGGTGCCGGGAGCAGGCTCTCCGACGATGTGGATCGGCACGTCCACCTCGATCATCTCGCCGCGCTCGACGACGATGAGGTCGAGGTGCTCGATCTCGCGACGAACCGGTTCGATCTGCACGTCGCGGGCGATGGCCAGGACGTTCTTGGAGCCGTCGGTGCTCTCGATCTCGAGCAGGGCGTTGGCGTGCTTGAGGGCCAGCATGGTGGCGTGGCCCTCGAGCGAGATGTGGACGGGATCGCCGCCGTGGCCGTAGACGACCGCGGGGATGCGACCGGCGCGGCGGATCTTGCGCGCTGCACCCTTGCCGAATTCGCTCCGGGCTTCAGCAATGAGTTTGAAGTCAGCCATTTTCTCTCCTTCGTGGTGAACTTATCTGCAAGCACCACGGCGAAACAGCCTCAATCCTCACTCCGGAACCGCACTGGGTGCACATTCGCAGATGTGGGTCTGGACCGCGTCGATAACGGAGACCGAAGTCTCCCTCGCCGAGGCAACCCCACCAGTCTAAGCCACCGCGCAGGCCTGACCAATTCCCCTGTCAGTCCGAAGGCGGAAGTGTGGCCTGGATCGCCTCGGCGCAGGCCTCGATGCCGCTGGGAGTGAGCAGGATGTCGTAGTGATTGGTGCCGGCGACCTCGACGACGGTCATGTCCGGCCAGATCTCCCGATACGATGCGATGAGCTCGGGCGGGTAGAGGCCCGGCTCGGACGCCAGCAGGTCCCGTTCGGCATAGAGGAAGGTCACGTCCTTCTGCCTCTCGGTCATGACCCTCTCGAGGGCGTTGCGGAAGTCGGCACCGGTGTACATGTCGGCCGAATCCGCCTGCATCGCCTCGACCGAGGTCGAGGGCCGGAAGCGGTGCTCGTCCTTGGCCGCGAGGTCGTAGACGAAGCTCTCGGCGGCCACCGGGTCGATGCCCTCGACGAACGCCGGGTGCGCCGCGAAGAACGCGAGGTATTCCTCGACGGTGTCGAACTCCATGCTCAGACGATCGGCGGACGGTCCGAGCACCGCCGCGATGAGATCGTCGGTGTCGAGGTCCTCGTCGTTGAGGTCATCGAGCGGGTGGGCGCGGACGATGCGACCGGTGTCGTCGTCGGACGCGGGGATCGGCAGCGGCAGGCCGCCGTCGATGAGGATCGGCCCCTGGCACCGGTGGTCGGATCCGTCCATCGACATCGCGGTCAGGGTCATCGCGACGAAGCCGCCCATCGAATGGCCGACCAGGGTGACGGGGCCGGGGTCGGCGAACTCCTCGAGGGCGCGGCGGACATCCTCGGCGTGGGCCCGCATTCCGTACGGACCCGACAGCAGATGGGAATCGGCGCGGCCGCGCAGGTCGGGTCCGATCACCCGCACTCCGGGCAGCGCGGAGACGAGCCCGGCGAAGAAGAGGTGGTTGGAGGTGATGCCGTGGATCACGCACACGGTCGGAACCCGGCCCGGTTCGATCGCACCCGGCTCCCACACCCCGACGCTCATGTCACCGCCGGAGACGGCGACCTTGTACCGGTTGTAATCGTGGGACGACATCGTCACGGTTCCCTTCGCTCGCTTGACTCCAGTGTAGAACGAACCCCGAGCCGAGGCTCGGGGTTCGTGTCAGCGGTGGTTGTTCGCTCGGGCATCGGCGAGGCTGGTGAAGTTCAGACGTCGAAGAGGCTGGTCACCGATCCGTCCTCGAAGACCTCGTGTACGGCGCGGGCGATGAGCGGGGCGATCGAGAGCACGGTGAGCTTGTCGAACGTCTTGTCCTCGGACAGCGGCAGCGTGTTGGTGACGATGACCTCTTCGGCCACCGAGTTCGTCAGGCGCTCGACGGCGGGCCCGGAGAACACCGCGTGGGTGGAGACGATGACGACGCTCTTGGCGCCGGCGGACATGCAGGCGTCGGCGGCCTGGACGATCGTGCCCCCGGTGTCGATCATGTCGTCGACGAGGATGCAGGTGCGGCCCTCGACCTCACCGACGACGCGGTTGGCCTTGGACTGGTTGGCGCGGGTGATGTCGCGCGTCTTGTGGATGAAGGCCAGCGGCACTCCGCCGAGCGAGGCCGACCAGTTCTCGGCGACCTTGATCCGTCCGGCGTCCGGGGACACGACGGCGAGGTCGCCCGGGTACTTGTCCTTGACGTAGCCGGCGAGGATCGGCATCGCGATGAGGTGGTCGACGGGACCGTCGAAGTATCCCTGGATCTGCGCGGTGTGCAGGTCGACGGTGATGATGCGGTCGGCGCCGGCCGTCTTGTACAGGTCGGCGACGAGTCGGGCGGAGATGGGCTCGCGTCCGCGGTGCTTCTTGTCCTGCCGCGCATAGGGGAAGAACGGGGCGATGACGGTGATGCGCTTGGCCGAGGCCCGCTTGAGGGCGTCGACCATGATCAGCTGCTCCATCAGCCATTCGTTGATGGGTGAGCAGTGGGACTGCAGCACGAAGACGTCGCAACCGCGCACCGACTCCGAGAATCGGACGTAGATCTCCCCATTGGCAAAGTTGTAAATGTCGGTGGGGAGGAGTTCCGTCCCCAGGTTCTCTGCGACTTGCTCAGCGAGCTCCGGATCTGCGCGCCCACTGACCAGAACGAGCTTCTTCTCGCCCGCCGTCGTAATTTCATTCACTTGCCGGTTCCCCTTCAGATGCGGCCTCCGCCGCCTGCGCTGCAGGCGTGCCGGGGCGGTTGCTGACGACCCAGCCCTCCAGGTTACGCTGTGGGGCCACGTTTATGGCCAGCGCTCCTGCAGGGACATCTTTGCGCACCACGGTGCCCGCACCCGAGTAGGCTCCGTCGCCCACCGTGACCGGGGCCACGTACATGTTGTCCGAGCCCAGCCGTGCGTGTCTGCCGATGACGGTGCGGTGCTTGCTGACACCGTCATAGTTGACGAAGACCGAAGCGGCGCCGATGTTCGTGCCCTCTCCGATCTCGGCGTCGCCGACGTAGGACAGGTGGGGCACCTTCGCGCCGACACCGATGTCCGCGTTCTTCGTCTCGACGAATGTCCCGATCTTCCCGTCCTGGCCGAGGTTGGTCCCCGGACGCAGGTAGGCGAAGGGGCCGACGCTGGCACCGGGCCCGACGATGGCCAGCTCCGAGTGCGTGCGCACGACCCGGGCGCCGGCGCCCACCTCGGTGTCCTTGAGGGTCGAGTCCGGTCCGACCACCGCTCCGGTGCCGATGTCGGTGGCGCCGAGGAGCTGCACGCCGGGCAGGATCGTGACATCCTCGGCCAGGGAGACGTCGACGTCGATCCAGGTGGTGTCGGGGTCGATGATGCTCACTCCGGCGCGCATCCACTTCTCGACGATGCGGCGGTTGAGCTCCTTGCCCAGCGTGGCCAGCTGCACCCGGTCGTTGGCGCCCTCGACCTGCCACAGGTCGTCGGTGGCGGTGGCGGCGACCGCCAGCCCTCCCTCGCGGGAGAACCCGATGACGTCGGTGAGGTACTTCTCGCCCTGGGCGTTGTCGGTGGTCAGCGCCGCCAGCCCCTGCTTGAGCGCGGCGGCGTCGAAGGCGTAGATGCCGGAGTTGATCTCCCGGATCGCCCGCTCCTCGTCGCTGGCGTCCTTGTGCTCGACGATGCGCAGCAGGGAACCGGAGGCGTCGCGGACGATGCGTCCATAGCCGGTGGGGTCGTCCACCTCGGCGGACAGGACGGTGACGGCGTTGTGGGAGCTCTCATGGATCTCGACGAGGCCCCCGATCGTCTCGGCGGTGAGCAGCGGCACGTCGCCGTAGGTGACGACGATGGTGCCGGAGATGTCCTCGGGCAGCTGGCTCAGTGCGCATTCGGTGGCCCGGCCGGTGCCGGGGATCTCGTCCTGATCGGCGATGAGCACGGTCTGGGTCGACGACTCCGGCAGGGACTCGAGGTGCGCGACGAGCTGGTCGCGTTCGTGGCGGACGACGACGACGAGGTGCTCGGGCCCGGTGCCGGACGCGGCGGAGATGGCATGGTGGAGCAGGGACCGCCCACCGATCGGATGCATGACCTTGGGCAGCGACGATTTCATGCGTGTGCCCTGGCCGGCGGCCAGGACGATAACGGCAGTGGGTCGGGTAGTAGTCATTCTTGATCCCCCGCAAGTCGGATTGGGCAAGCTCCGCCCATAGGATTCGAACCTATACTGCACGGCTCCAAAGGCCGGCGTGCTGCCATTACACCAGGGCGGAACAGCGTGCACCGTGGACGGGCCCGCGCTCACGAGAGTCCATCATGCCATTACGATGAACGGTATGGAAATTCTGCGCGAGATTCTTCTGTCCCTCCATCTGATCGGAATGGCGATCATCGTGGGCGGCTATTTCACGGTCATCCGCTCCCCTCGAGTGCTGCCGGGAATGCTCCACGCATCGTACCTGCAGCTGGTCACCGGCCTGCTCCTGGTCGCCGTCGCCGAGATGGGCGATGACGAGGTCAATCACGTCAAGATCGGGATCAAGCTCGTCGTTGCGATCCTGGTCACCGTGTTCGCATTCATCGGCAACCGGAAGCAGAAGGCGTTCGCCGCCGAGGCTCCCGCCGCCTCCGGAACCGCGGGCAGCGCCGTGGTCACGAAGAACCCGTCGGCGACGATGGCCCACCTGACCTTCGCCTTCGCGCTCATCAACCTCCTGGTGGCCGTGTTCGTCTGACCCCTCATCTCCCGCCTCGGACGTGGCGACGGCCCCGGCATCTCCCTTGAGATGCCGGGGCCGTCGCCACGTGTGAGGGCCGCGGTTGGGGAGGCGGTGCTCCTGTGCGCTCGTGTCCGACCCGGACGGTATCGTTGGTCCGGACATGATGTATGCAGCTGATGACTCCGCAGAAGCAGGGCCGGGAGCCGACTCGGTCCTGGCCGACCTCCTCTCCGGCCTCAACCCCCGCCAGCGGGAGGCCGTGACCCACACCGGTTCCGCCCTGCTCATCGTCGCGGGAGCCGGCTCGGGCAAGACGACGGTTCTGACCAGGCGCATCGCCTATGCCCTGGCGACCGGTCGGGCCCATCCCGGCGAGGTCCTGGCGATCACGTTCACGAACAAGGCGGCCAAGGAGATGGCCGAACGCATCGGCACCCTCATCGGTCCCGCCTCGCGGGCGATGTGGGTGTCGACGTTCCACTCCTCCTGCGTGCGAATCCTGCGGCGCGAGGCCAAGGTGCTGGGGATGAAGTCGAACTTCACGATCTACGACGCCCAGGACGCTCAGCGACTGGTGGCGCAGATCCTCAAAGAGCTCGGCCTCGACTCGAAGAAGTACACCCCGCGGGCGATCCTCCACCGGATCTCGAACCTCAAGAACGAGCTGCAGACTCCCGACGACTTCATGCCGCGGCCGAACAACCCTGCCGACGAGGTGCTGGCCGACGTGTTCCGCCGCTACACCGCCCGGCTGCGACTGGCCAACGCCTTCGACTTCGACGACCTCATCTCCGAGACGGTCCATCTCTTCGGAGCGTTCCCGGAGATCGCGGAGTCCTATCGGCGCCGCTTCCGTCACATCCTCGTCGATGAGTACCAGGACACCAACCCGGCGCAGTACGCGCTGATCCGAGCTCTCGCCGGTGACGGCGCGGGCGGGGCCGGAGGGGCCGAGCTCACGGTCGTCGGCGATGCCGACCAGTCCATCTACGCCTTCCGCGGCGCGACCGTGCGCAACATCGTGGAGTTCGAGAAGGACTTCCCCACCGCCGAGGTGGTCCTGCTCGAGCAGAACTACCGGTCGACCCAGAACATCCTCGACGCGGCGAACGCCGTCATCGCCAACAACCAGGACCGCAAGGAGAAGAAGCTGTGGACCTCCGCGGGCACCGGGGAGCCGATCGTCGGCTGGGTGGCCGAGAACGAGCAGGCCGAGGCCCGCTTCATCGTCGACCGCATCGACGAGCTCATCGACGACGAGCACTACTCCTACGGGGACTTCGCCGTGTTCTACCGGACGAATGCCCAGTCCCGGGCGATCGAGGACGCCCTCGTCCGTTCGGGCATCCCGTACAAGGTCGTGGGGGGAACCCGGTTCTACGAGCGCAAGGAGATCAAGGACGCCCTGGCGTACCTGCGGGTCCTCGCCAACCCGGATGACGACGTCAACCTCCGCCGCATCCTCAACGTGCCCAAACGCTCGATCGGGGATCGGACGGAGGGCATCATCGCCGATTTCGCCGACCGTGAGGGAATCAGCTTCTATGCGGCTCTCGGGCGCCTCGACGAGATCGACCTGCTCAGCCCCCGGGCCAAGACCTCGGTGCACAAGTTCTACGAGCTCATGCGCGATCTCCGCGCGACCGCCGAGGCGGCCCCGGTCTCCCGCGTCATCGAGGCGATCCTCGAGCAGAGCGGGTATCTGGAGTCGTTGCAGAAGAGCACCGACCCGCAGGACGAGTCGCGGGTCGACAATCTCGCCGAGCTCGTCGCCGTGGCCGAGGACTTCGCCTCCACGCAGGCGATGGCGGCCGTGGAGGACGACGCGGAGTCCGAGGCCGAGCCCCAACAGACTGATCCGGGCCCGGGTGGGACGTCGAGCGGCGGGGACGGCGCAGCCGGAGCCGCCGAGGGCGCAGATGCCGAGGCCGCGGCAGAGGGCCCTGAGGCTGCGGCGGAGGGCGCTGAGGCTACGGCGGAGGGCTCGGCCGGCACGGGCACGACGGCGATCGATCGGTTCCTCGAGCAGGTTGCCCTGGCTTCGGACACCGATCAGATCCCCGACGCCGATCTCGGCCAGGTCACCCTGATGACCCTGCACACCGCCAAGGGGCTGGAGTTCCCGGTCGTCTTCCTCACCGGTCTCGAGGACGGCAGCTTCCCGCATGCTCGGGCCTTCGAGTCCCCCACCGAACTGTCGGAGGAGCGGCGGCTGGCCTATGTCGGACTGACTCGCGCTCGGCAGCGTCTGCTCCTCTCCCGCGCCGAGACCCGCAGCATGTGGGGGCAGCCGCAGTACAACCCGCCCAGCCGATTCCTGTCCGAGATCCCGGAGAACCTCATCAAGTGGGAGAACACCGGCAGCTTCTCCGGCGGATTCGGTCCCGGCGGATCCTCGATCGGCTCCGGTGGCGGCTACGGCGGCGGTTACGGCGGCAGCGGCGGCGGGTTCGGCTCGGGCGGCGGGTACGGGCGAGGGGGATCCTCACGGTCGGCCGCCGGCACGGGGCGGTCTCGGAGCTCCGGCGCGAATTCCTCGGCGCCGGGCGGCGGCTTCCCGAATCGGATTCGGCCCAACCGCGAGGTCATCTCCGTGGAAGTCGGTGAGAAGGTCTCGCACGAGTCCTTCGGGCTGGGTACGGTCACCGAGGTCAACGGGGCCGGCGACAAGACCGTGGCCGTCGTCGACTTCGGATCCCTGGGCACCAAACGCCTGCTGCTGCGCTACGCTCCCGTGGAGAAGCTGAGCTGAGAGCCGCACTCCCCTGGAGCAGCCGAGCTGAGAGCCGCACGCGTGGAGCAGCCGAGCCGAGAGCTGCGCTCCCGTGGAGCAGCTGAGCGAGAACCCGGGCTCCAGATACAAGGAGCGCCGAGGTGAACGTTCATTCACCTCGGCGCTCATCCATGCCGGACGCGGCGATGGATCAGAGGTCAGTCGGTGCCGACATGTCCGTCGGCAGCTTCGCGACCCTGGTCGATCTGGTCGCCGAACTTGCCGCCGGAGAGACCGTCGGCGTATTCGGAAGCCTGATTGAGACCCTGATCGCTGATCTCTTCACCCTTTTCGCTATTCAAGGCGTCCTTGGCCTGATTGGTGAGGTCTTCGAATCCCATACTGTCTCCCTTCGACGGACTAAGGGCTCTTGCGAACCCTCGGACGGTGAACACCCTGCCATCTTTGACCGGCGAGCAGAATGCGCACGAGCGCATTCCCAGGAAACCCACAATGTCTGTGCGGGGTCTCCCGCTTCAGCTCAGAAGCGCGTCGATCTCGCGACGCACGTCGTCGACGCCGACCGCGAGCAGCGCGGGATCGGGGGTGTCGGCGAAGGTGTCCCCGCGACGTCGGCCGGCGTCGGTGAGCACGCGGTGCGGACCCGGCGGCGGACCCCAGTGCTCCGGTGCCGCGGGACCGAACAGGACCACCGACGGCCGGGCGCAGGCGCTGGCCAGGTGGGCGGCTCCGGTGTCGGCGGAGACGACGAGGTCGGCGCCGGCGATCACCGCGATGAAGGCCGGCAGGGACATCGCTCCCGCCACCACCCGGACACGGCCGGAGTCGAGGTGGCGGGCGGGCAGCAGTTGTGCGACCTGCTCGGCGCGTTCACGTTCCCGGTCGCTGCCGGTCAGCAGCACGCGCCGGCCGCGGGCGAGAAGATCCTCGACCACCTCGGCGAATCTCTCCACGGGCCAATGGCGGCTGGCGTAGAACGCGCCGACGTGGACGACCGCGGACCCGGGGCCGGCCCCGAACCCGGACACGTCGAGGGGCGGTGGGTCGAGCCGGTAGTCGGACACGTCGGCCGGAATCCCGTGGGCCCTGACCATCCTCACCCACCGCTGGCGCTCATGGATGTCGTCGCACCATTCGGGTCCGTCCCACCCGGGCGCGGAATGCCCGATTCGACAGGGTGCGCCCAGCTCCTCCAGCCGGCCCCGACTGTCGGGGCCGTTGCTGTGCAGGTTGACGACCACGTCGATGCTGCCTCGGGGCACGTCGAGCGGGTCGTCGAGTCCGGTGGGAGTGGGCACGAGGCCATCGATCCCGCCGATCAGATCGGCGACGGGGCGCAGCCATTCGGCGCAGGCGAGGAGGAGACGGTGCTCCGGGAAGCCCCGGCGCACGCCCCGCAGAGCCGGAACGGCCACGAGCAGGTCCCCGAGCTTGAGGGCGCGCAGCGCCAGGACCGTGGGACGGGCGGTCATGGCGTCGCGACCAGGGACTCGACGTCGGCGTACACCGCGGCCGGGTCGATGCCGGTGATGAAGGACGGGTCGTGCTCGCAGCGCTCGGCCGTCCATCCCACCTGTGTGACGTCGACACCGCATTCGGGACAGCGGGTCACCCAGGACAGGTGGCTGCGGTGCCGCCCCCGTCCGAAGGGGCCGGCGTTGATGTGGTTGCCCACCCAGAACAGGCCGACGGTGGGGGTGCCGACAGCAGTGGCCAGATGCCGGGGACCGCTGTCGTTGCCCAGCATCACATCGCTGACGGCGAGCACACCGAGGAGCTCGGGCAGGCTCAGCCGCCCCGCGAGGGAGGAGATCCGCGTCCCGGGCCGGCTCTTCCCCGCCTGCGGCTCGACGAGGCCGACGATGCGTCCGGCCGCGTCGACATCCTCGTCGTCGCCGACGACCAGCACCTGCCACCCCTCCGCCACGGCCCGCGCGGCCACCTCGGCGAACCGGTCGGCCGGCCACCGCCGCCGGGGATCGGTGGCCCCGGGGTGGATGGTCAGCAGGGCGCGGGCGCTCTCGTCGCGGAGGGCGAGCGCAGCGCGGCGCTCCTCGACGGTGACCTCGAGCCGGGGGTCGAGGCGCTGAGCGGGAGCTCCGGCGAGACCGACGACCTCGAGGGCACGCAGCATCTCGTGCTGGTAGTACCTGTAGGTGAGGCTGCGCTCCAGGGACTCGGCGTCCTCGGTGCGGGTGCCCACCGTGTGGCGGGCACCGAGGCGGAGCAGGAAGGGATTGGAGTGGCGACCTCCCCCATGCACCTGCACGGCCAGGTCGAACCTCCTCCGGCGCATCTCGGCGAAGAACGACTCGAGCGCGGCGGGATCCTCGGGTCCCGGGCGCACTCCCTGCGCGTGGGGAAGCAGGACGACCTCGTCGACGGGGCCGGGCCGGTCGGCCAGCACAGCCCGGTGGGAGGCATTGCCCAGGAGCGTGATCGTCGCATCCGGGTAGGCGGCGGCCAGAGCGTCGAGGGCCGGCAGCGCGAACATGAGGTCGCCGAGACCTCCCCCGCGCAGGACAGCGATCCGCTCGATCGAGGAGAACTTCTCACCGGCCGCACCAATGAACAATTCGCATCCTCCCGATGAATGTCCGTGAGTTCACCGGCGAACCCGCCGTGCGCCGGCTTCCGGTGCTCACTGTAATCGCAAGGCGCACTGTTGCGGAACCAGGGGCGTGAGTTCCCAGCAGAAGTCCATCGACAAGCCGCCCGCAGCTGGGTACCGTGAGCGTATGAGCGGACGGGCACTCGGCCCTCCGTCCCGAATCGAGGAGAGCTCATGCGCGTTGCCGTCGTCGGCGCCACAGGAAACACGGGCACCGCAGTGCTCACCGCCCTGCTCGATCGCCCCGAGGTGACCTCGGTCCTCGGCATCGCCCGCCGCATGCCCGACCTTGCCGTGGCCCCGTATTCCGAGTGCGAATGGGCCTCCATCGACATCGCGGCGGCCAGCTCTGCCGACCAGGCCCTCGCCGAGCTCCGCGATGCCTTCCGCGGCGTCGACGCGGTCGTCCATCTGGCCTGGCTGATCCAGCCGAATTCGAATCGCGACCTGCTGCGGAGGGTGAATGTCGAGGGCACGATCCGGGTGGCCAGGGCCGCGGCGGAGGCAGGCGTCTCGCATCTGGTCGTCGCCTCCTCCTGGGCCGCCTACTCCCCCGACACCGCCGAGGACAGACGCGACGAGTCGTGGCCGGTCGAAGGAATCGGCACCTCCCACTACAGCGTGGACAAGGCCGCCCAGGAGCGCGTGCTCGACGAGTTCGCCTCCGCCCACCCCGAAATCCTCGTCACTCGGCTGCGTCCGGCGCTCGTGTTCCAGGCCGGCGCCGCCCACCAGATCCAGCGGTACTTCCTCGGCAGCTGGATCCCGATGCAGGCCCTCGGCGTCGTCAGACCGCCCGTCCTGCCCGTGCCCAAGGGATTGCGCGGGGTCCAGGCGGTCACCGCCGAGGACCTGGCCGCCGCCTATGCCGCGGCCGTCGTCAAGCGGGTCCCCGGGGCGTTCAACATCTGCGCCGACGACATCCTCGGCCCGCAGGAGCTGGCGGACATCGTCGATCACGGCCGCTTCGTCCGGCTTCCCCCGCGGCTGGTGCGCGCCTTCGTCTTCGGCGCCCACAAGGCCCGGCTCCTGGCCGCCGACGAAGGATGGCTCGACATGGCGCTGTCGGTGCCGCGGATGGACAATTCCGCCGCCAAGCGCGAGCTCGGCTGGACCCCGCGGACCTCGGCCGCCGATGCGCTGCGAATCCTCATCTCGGGCATGATCGAGGGCTCGGGAACCGCGTCGGTCCCATTGCGCCCCCGGGATCCCGATGCCGGGCATCTGGCCGCGGCGCACGGCTGGGTCAAGGAGGGCGTCGAACCCGGTGGGCCTGGCGGCGGTGTCTCGGATGCGGTCACCGTCGACCTCCTCAACCTCTATCTGTCCGATCATCTCACCGGCGCGACCGCCGGGGTCGAACGCATCGAGCGGATGTCGGCGGCCTACATCGACACACCGGTCTACGCGAAGCTGTCGGAGGTCGCCGAGGAGATCAGGCTCGAGCGCTCCTTCCTGCAGAACCTCATCCACGACCTCGGGATGAAGCAGCTGCCCTACCGACAGGCCGTGTCCTGGGTGGGCGAGCGCCTGGGCCGGCTGAAGAGCAACGGGAGGATCACCCAGCGCTCACCCCTGACCCTTGTCCTCGAGGCCGAGCTGATGCGCAGCGCCGTGATCGGCAAGCTCGGAGGCTGGCAGACGCTGGAGGCGAACGCCGATCTGCTCGGACTGGAGCCGCAGGTCTTCCGGGACCTGGCCGACCAGGCGGTGGCCCAGGCCGAGGCCCTGGGCGAGGTCCACGCGTATGCGCGGGCGCGGGCATTCCGTGACGACCGTGAGACCTTCCACCCACAGTTCCCTGACCACCACCGTGGACAGGAAAGGGAAGAACACACCGAGGAGGCAGAGATGATGACGCAGCAGCCGGACGGGACCGGACCGGATCCCGGCGGGTCGGACGAGGTCGAGAGCGTTCCCGACGCAGCACCGGAGAAGGAGGCGGAGCGGCCGGGCACGACCGCCGATCGCCACGCCCATGATGACGCGTTGGCCGACGAATGGGGAGAGGAGTCGTTCCCCGGCAGTGACCCTCCGGGCCACTACTGATCTGGCTGCCGCTCCTCCGTTTGTCAAGCCCCCTTGTGCACCATCGGGCGCCGTTGGAAGATGAGACCACTGCGTCCCCATCAGGAGGAGAAGACATGAGGGCTCTGACCTGGCAAGGCAAACGTGAAGTCAGCGTGGAGACTGTGCTCGACCCGGTGCTCCGCGAGCCCACGGACATCGTCATCGAGGTCACCTCGACGGCGATCTGCGGGTCCGACCTCCACCTCTACGAGGTGCTGGGTCCGTTCATGGACAAGGGCGACATCCTCGGACACGAGCCGATGGGCGTCGTCGTCGAGGCCGGGGCGGAGTCGGGCTGCCGGGTCGGGGACCGGGTCGTCATCCCGTTCGGGATCGCTTGCGGGAGGTGCTGGATGTGCGAGCGGGGCCTGACCTCCCAGTGCGAGACCACGCAGGTCCGCGACTACGGCAGCGGTGCCGCCCTGCTCGGCTATTCCCGCCTCTACGGCTCCGTGCCCGGCGGGCAGGCCGAGTACCTGCGGGTGCCCCACGCGGACTTCGGGGCCGTGAAGGTGGGCGCCGAGCTGCCCGACCACCGCTACCTCTTCCTCAGTGATGTCATCCCCACGGCCTGGCAGGCGGTGGAGTACGCCGACGTCGGTGAGGGAGACACCCTCGCGGTGTACGGCCTCGGCCCCATCGGGCAGATGGCTGCGCGCATCGGAGTCCACCTCGGCGCCGAGGTGTTCGGGATCGATCCGGTGGTCGAACGACGGGCGATGGCGGCCCGGCACGGCATCCGCGTATTCGACTTCGACGATGACACCCACGACCGGATCAGGGAGGCCACCGCCGGACGCGGACCCGACGCGGTCGTCGACGCCGTCGGCATGGAAGCCCACGGCTCCCCGCTGGGCAAGGCGGCCCACCAGGCCGTGAGTCTGCTGCCGGACGCGATCGGCCGGAAGATGATGGAGACCGGCGGCCTCGACCGCCTCTCGGCCCTGCATTCCTCCATCGACCTCGTCCGCCGGGGCGGAACGGTCTCCCTGGCCGGCGTCTACGGCGGTCAGGCCAGTCCGATGCCGCTGCTCACGCTCTTCGACAAGCAGATCCAGCTGCGGATGGGACAGTGCAACGTCCACCGGTGGACGCAGCGGCTGCTGCCGCTGGTCGAGGACCCGGCCGATCCGCTCGGCACCGAGGACCTCGTCACGCACCGGCTGCCGCTCAGCGCCGCACCCGAGGCCTATGAGGCATTCCAGAAGAAGTCCGACGGGTGCATCAAAGTCGTCCTGGATCCGACGTCATGAGCGCGCCGGTGTGGAACGATGACACCCGCGCAGCGGTCCCTTCGGCTCAGCTGCCCGTTGCCGACCATGTCAATGCGCTCGTCGTCGGCGCGGGACTGACCGGCCTGTTCACGGCGCTGCGCCTGGCCGAGACGGGTCGGAAGGTGATCGTCGCCGAGGCGCGATCGGTGGGCGCCTGCGCGAGCGGGGCCTCGACGGGCAAGGCGACCGTCCTGCAGGGCAACCGGCTCTCGCTCCTGGCCGAGGCCTTCTCCATCGACGTCGCCCGCGATTATCTGCGCGCCCACCGGTACGGGTTCGAGGAGATCCTCGGCCTGTGCTCCGCCCGCCGGATCCCATTCGAGCGGGCCGGCGCCTTCACCTTCGCCGGGACGGAACAGGGAGTGAAGAAGGTCAGGAGAGAGTTCGAGGTCTGCCGGGAGCTCGGCCTGCCGGTGTCCACCCATGACACCCTCCACACCGACTTCCCCGTGCATGCGGCCGTCGAGCTGCCCGACCAGGTCCAGCTCGATCCCGTCAGCCTCCTCGCCGGTCTCGTCTCCGCGGTGGTCGACGCCGGAGGACTGATCGTCGAAGGCTGCCGGGTGACGGGTCTCGACGAGGCGGGCGACCGCGTCTTCGTGGAGACCACGGCGGGGCGGCTGAGCGCCGATCATGTGGTCCTCGCGACCGCCAGCCCGATCCTCGATCATGTGCCCACGACCACCGAGCTCGTCCCCCACCGGTCGTATCTGTGCGCGTTCGACCTTGACGGGCCCCTGCCCGAGGGCATGTTCGTGTCGGTCGACTCCCCCTCCCGGACCCTGCGCAGCGCGATCGTCAACGGGCGGCGAGTCCTCCTCGTCGGCGGCAACGGGCACCGGACGGGAGAGGCGATCGGGACGCAGGAGCTGGTCGACGACCTCGAATCATGGACGGCCAAGCATTTCCCGGGCGCCCGGATGACCCACGCCTGGTCGGCGCAGGACCACCATCCGATCGGCATGGTTCCCCTCGTCACGACGTTCGGTTCGGACCAGGGACGCGTCCACTTCGCCGGCGGATACAGCAAGTGGGGAATCACCGGTGCTCCCGCGGCAGCCCGCAGCCTCAGCGACCGCATCCTCGGACGAGCGGAGACCATCTCGTTCGGCACTCCGACGAAGCTGGGCGAGGCGAAGAACGCGATGAAGTCCCACGCGAAGACTCCCGCCATGATGGTCGGCAACCTCGTCCGCGAGGGCCTCAGACCCAAGGGTGAGGCGATCGTCGACGGGCAGGAGGTCGAGGTCTGTCTCGTCTGTCCCCACGCGGGCGGGATCTGCACGTGGAACGACGCCGAGAGCACCTGGGACTGCCCCCTCCACGGGTCCCGATTCAGCGCCTCGGGGACCGTCCTCGAGGGACCGGCCACCTCGGACCTCAAACGCCTCTGAGGAACGTGAGAACGCTCGCACCATGACAAGGAGCAGCCATGACCGACACATCCAGGCAGACCGCCGATCTCATCGTCGACAGGCTCCGAGCCTGGGGCGTCGAGCGCCTGTACGGATACGCGGGCGACGGGAACAATCCGCTCCTGTCGGCCCTGCGCCGGGCGGGGAACTCCCCTCGGTTCATCCCCGCCCGGCACGAGGAGAGCGCGGCCTTCATGGCCGTCGGGGAGGCCAAGTACACCGGGCAGGTGGGAGTCGTCACCTCGACCCAGGGACCCGGCGCCGTCCATCTGCTCAATCCGCTCTACGACGCCAAACTCGACAGTGCACCCGTCGTCGCCCTCGTCGCCCAACAGCACACAAGCGTGCTCGGCTCGGACTATCAGCAGGAGATCGACCTCCAGACCCTGTTCCACGACGTCGCCTCACCCTTCGTCCAGCTCGTCTCCGCGCCCGAGCAGCTGCCGATGGTGCTCGACCGGGCCTTCCGCTCCGCGCTGGCGACGGCGCAGCCGACCGTGCTCATCCTGCCCCACGACGTCCAGCAGGCCCCGGCCCCTGAACTCGGCCAGGCCCATGGTGAGGTGGTCACCGCCCCACGGTGGTCCACCGGCCGGGTCCTCCCCCGCGGCGAGGACCTCGACGCCGCCGTCGACGTCATCGAGGCGGGTGAGAAGATCGCACTGCTCGTCGGCCGCGGTGCCCGTCACGCGAGCGCCGAGGTGATCGCCTTGGCCGAGCGCCTCGGTGCCGGGATCACCACGAGCCTGCTCGGCAAGCCCTGCATCGACGAGGCCCACCCACTGGCGGCCGGGACCATGGGCCACCTGGGCACGACCGCCTCGGCGCATGTGCTCCAGGAATGCGACACCCTGCTCATCGTCGGCTCCAACGACCCGTGGACGGAGTTCTATCCGGCGCCGGGGACGGCACGGGCGGTACAGATCGACATCGATCCGGCGATGCTCGCCAACCGCTACCCCGTCGAGGTCGGACTCGCCGGGGACAGCGGCCCCACCCTCGCCGCCCTCCTCGAGCGGGTCTCGGCCCGCCCCGACTCACCGTGGAGGGCAGAGGTCGAACGCCAGGTGCGCAACTGGCACGAGATCTCGCGGCGGCGAGCCGAGCTCCCGGCCGATCCCCTCAACCCCGAGCTCATCGTCCGCCGCTTCGGCGAGAGGATCGGCGCCGACTGGCAGCTCGCCGTCGACGTCGGCAGCTGCGTCTACCACTACGTCCGGCAGATGCGGCTGCCCACCGCGGTGCCGGCCCATCTGTCGAGCACCCTGGCCAGCATGGGCTGCGGGGTCCCATTCGGACTCGCGGCCAAGGAGTCGGAGTCCGGGCGGCCGGTCGCCGTCGTCGCCGGCGACGGCGCGATGCAGATGCTCGGCAACGGTGAGCTGCTCACGGTCGCCGAGCGCTGGCCGCACTGGCAGGACCCTCGGTTCGTCGTCCTCGTCCTCCACAACCGGGACCTCGCGGAGGTCAGCTGGGAGCAGCGGGAGATGGAGTCCCAGCCCCGGTTCGCCGCCTCCCAGGACGTTCCCGGCTTCGACTTCGCCGGCTATGCCCGCCTGCTCGGGCTCCACGGTGTGCAGGTGTCGGACCCCGACGCGATCGAGGCGGTCCTCGACGAGGCGTTCGCGGCCCAGAAGCCGGTGCTCATCGAGGCGACCTGTGACCGCGACGTCCCGCTCCTGCCGCCGTTCCCGCACGGTCGGGAGAAGCTCGATCCCATGCGCGCGGGGTTGGAGGCCGAGGGCGACGGCGGGGCGCATGCCCTTGAGCTGCTGTCGGCGTACGCCCGGATCGAGGAAGAGCATCAGTGACCGGTCGAGCGCCGGCCGGTCAGTGGGTTTCGGGCACCACCAGCGACACCGCGACCAGCAGACCGGAGAAGATCAGCATCGTCGCGATGTCGACCGGACGGGACCGATTGACCCAGTACTCGCTCCACGGCGCGGGCATGGCGCGCATGAAGGCCAGCCCCGCGGGGACGAGGGCGAGCACGAAGGCGCCGAGGCGGAACTCGATGAAGGTGAGTCCGGCCGCGATGATGACGCCCAGGAGGCAGAACAGCAGCACCCAGTCCCTGGGCAGCGGATTCGAATAGCGCCGTTTCCAGTAGATCCAGCGCTTGGCCAGCATGCCCCGCCCGCGCCGCGCATGGCGCGGGGAGGTCCGCGGCTGCTCAGTGGAAGAAATGGCGACTCCCGGTCAGGTACATGGTGACCCCGGCCTTCTCGGCGGCGGCGATGACCTCGTCGTCGCGGATCGATCCGCCCGGCTGCACGACGGCGGTGATTCCCGCATCGAGGAGGATCTGCAGACCGTCGGCGAAGGGGAAGAACGCGTCCGAGGCGGCCACCGCGCCCGCCGCCCGCTCGGCGCCGGCACGGTCGACGGCGAGCTTCGCCGAGTCGACGCGGTTGACCTGGCCCATCCCCACACCCACGGAGGCCCCGTCCTTGGCCACGAGGATGGCGTTGGACTTCACCGCCCGACAGGCCCTCCAGGCGAACTCGAGGTCGGCGAGCACCTCGGCGGTGGCCGCTTCACCGGCTGCCAGCGTCCAGTTCTCGGGGGCGTCGCCGTCCGCCTGGAAGACGTCGCGGTCCTGGACGAGGAACCCGCCGGTGATCGGGGTGATCTCCGCGGCGGCGACGTCGATGTCGCCGAGTTCGAGCAGGCGCAGGTTCTTCTTCGCCGACAGGATCTCCAGGGCCTCGGCGGAGAAGGAGGGAGCGGCCAGGCACTCGGTGAAGATCGACTTGATGGACTCGGCGAGTTCGGCGTCGACCTCGCGGTTGACGGCGATGACGCCGCCGTAGGCGGAGAGCGGATCGCACGCGTGGGCGGCCCGATGCGCGGCGGCGGGGGTATCGGCCACGGCGATCCCGCAGGGGTTGGCATGCTTGATGATGGCCGCGGCCGGCCGGTCGAAGTCGTAGGCTGCGCGGATCGCGGCGTCGGTGTCCGTGTAGTTGTTGTAGGACATCGCCTTTCCGCCGAGCAGCTTCGCCCCGGCGATCCCGCGGGTGCCGTCGGCGTACACGGCGGCGCCCTGGTGCGGGTTCTCCCCGTAGCGCAGGTCGGTGATCTTCTCCCCGGTGAGGCCGGCGAACTCGGGTCGGGATGTCTCGGTCCCGGCGTCGACGGCGAGCTCCGCGGCGAACCAGGATGCCACCGCGGTGTCATACGCCGCGGTGTGGGCGAAGGCCCGGGCCGCGAAGCGACGTCGGGCGTCGAGGTCGAAGCCCTCGCCCGTGGCCGCCTCGATGACGGAGCGGTAGTCGGCCGGGTCGGTGATGACCGCGACGCTGGGATGGTTCTTCGCCGCGGCGCGGACCATGGACGGCCCGCCGATGTCGACCTGCTCGACGCAGTCGTCGAAGCCGGCGCCGCTGGCCACTGTCTCGGAGAACGGGTAGAGGTTGACCACGACGAGGTCGAAGGGAGCGATCTCGAGCTGCTCGAGCTGTTCGAGGTGCTCCGGCTTGCGGGTGTCGGCGAGGATTCCCGCGTGCACGCGCGGATGCAGGGTCTTGACCCGGCCCTCCAGGCATTCGGGGAACCCGGTCAGCTCCTCGACCTTCATCACCTGCGCTCCCGCCTCGGCGATCGTCGCGGCGGTCGAGCCCGTCGAGACGATCTCCACTCCTGCCGCCTGCAGTCCCCGCGCCAGGTCCGCGAGGCCGGTCTTGTCGTAGACGCTGATGAGCGCTCTCTTGATCGCGCGGGTTCCTGTCACGGGTCCTCCTTGAAGGCTCGGTTGTGGTTGGGGTGTCTCAGGGCAGGTCGTTCGCCGAGGCGATGTATCCCCTGACGTGGCGACCGGCCACAGCGAGGTCGTGCTCGGCCAGGTGAGTCAGCAGTCTCACGAGCTCTTCCCGCTCCCGGGCCTTGATCCTCTCGTGCACCGTCTCCTCCGTGTCGTCGTCGGCGATCGGGACGGCGAACTGCGTGATGATAGGTCCCGTGTCGACGCCGGAGTCGACGAGGTGGATGGTGCCGCCGGTGATCCGCACCCCGTGGGCGAGCGCGTCGCGCACCCCGTGAGCACCCGGAAAGGAGGGCAGGAGTGCGGGGTGGGTGTTGATGATCCGGTTGGAGAAGGCGGCGATGAATCCGGGTCCGAGGATGCGCATGAAACCGGCGGACACGACCCAGTCGGGGTCGAAGGAGGCGACCGTGTGGCGCAGCATCAGGTTCCATTCCGCCCGATCGGGGCAGTCCTCGGGGCTGACCACGAACTCGGGGATCGAGGCGGCCCGGGCCCGGTCGAGAACGCCTGCCGTGGGACTGTCGGATCCGATCGCGGCGATCTCGACGGCCGCCGGCGGTGCGGAGGATCCGGCGAAGGCATCGATCACGGCTTGAGTGAGGGTACCGGAGCCCGAGGCCAGAAGAACGATGCGCACGCGGCCCATTCTACAAGGATCGTCTGCCGCCGGTGAGCGCGGGCGGCTCCCCCGCTGACCGGCGGCGGGGCTTTTGCCGGACGGTTATGAGAAACTGGCTGGGTGACGCCACCAAACAGCACTGACGACAAGAACGCACCGACTCCGGAAGAGGAGCTCCAGGCCGCACCGGCCAGGCATGGTCTGATCCTGGTTCTGCTGGTCCTCGCCTCGGTCCTGACGTTCACGTACCCGCTGCCGTTCAAGCTCGCCGCGATCGGCTTCGCCGTCGCCGCCGTCGTCTGGTCGGTGCGCTACATCCGCGCCGTGATCAGGGCGAAGCAGAAGCGCAACCTGTCCTTGGGCATCCTCGGTGGGCTCCTCAGCGTCTATCTCATCTTCTCCGCCCTGTCCTCCGCGGTGCTGTGGCCCGTCCAGTCGACGTATGAGCAGTGCCTGCGGGAGGCCATCACCCAGCAGGCGCAGCTGTCGTGCTCGAGCGAGTACCAATCCGGACTGAGCGGCTGGTTCAAGCAGATCACCGGTCAGGACCTGGAGCTTCCCGGCAGCAGCTGAGCGAGAACGACCGCGTCGGCTCAGTCGGATTCGATGGACTCGTCGGCGGATTCGATGGATTCGTCGTGGACTTCGTCAGCGGCGTCCTCGTCCCCCGGGTACTGCAGCTGGGACAGCTTGACCAGCAGCAGCCCCGCGCTCAGGCCCAGCCCCACCCAGGCGGTGATGGCTGCCGCCGAGATCAGCGCCGAGGGTCCGAAGTCCGCCAGTCCCAGCGGTCCCATCGCTCCGCGGGAGATCAGCGCGAGGAGCTGGAGGACGACGAACACGAGGAGCGCCGACAGCCCGATTCCTGCCCACGAGGCGAGGAGCACCGCCTGGGCGTGGGCGCGTCTGAGGATCACGGAGAGCAGCCCGACGAGGACGAGCAGTGCGGGTGCGGCCATCGACCAGCTCGGGTAGTCGCCGGGCAGGAGCTCCAGCACCGGCACATCCGGAACGGGTCCGACGGCCGAGTGGAACACGGAGCTGCGTCCGCCCGCGCCGAGGCTGACGCCGCTGCCCGCGATCCAGGACAGGGCGGCGAGGAGGATTCCCGGGGCGAACAGGATCTGCACGATGAGCAGTCCGATGCCGGCGGAGAGCGGGGAGCTGTAGACCTCCATCGATTCGGCCATCTCGTCCCATCGCAGCACCGCACCGATGCCGAGGGCGAGAACGGAGACGGCCGCCAGCCCCCACAGGGTCCGCTTCGCCACTGCGCGTGCGCAGTCGAGCGTGTCCGGGTCGAGGTCGCGCAGCACGGGCACGTCGCCGACTCCCCGTGCCCACAGCCAGCCGACGGCGGAGGCCGACACCAGAAGCAGGAGAAGCCGGAGGAATCCGAAGGGCGTCACCGTGGCCTCCCCGACCA
This sequence comes from Brevibacterium sp., assembly GCA_031179165.1. GTDB lineage: Bacteria > Actinomycetota > Actinomycetes > Actinomycetales > Brevibacteriaceae > Brevibacterium. Next base: position 1,561 of record JAPSIC010000013.1, on the reverse strand, counting down.
GCAGCGCACCGGTCAGGAGCGGTCCCGCGTAGGCGAGTGCGAACGTCGCCAGTGCGATGATCGGGTGCACCCATCCGTCCCCGGCTTCGACGGCTTCATCTTCGGCATCGGCTTCGGCGTCGTCCCCGTCGCCGCTGGTCTCGACCAGGCGCCGCGCGGACGATGCCAGGAGGAGCCACACCCCGACGGTGATGAGGCTGGGTGCGAGGGAGAAGTCGAATCCGACCGTCGACACGCTCAGGCCGTGGACGACGGCCCACAGAGCGAGAGCCCACTCGGGGATGATCGAGTAGGGCAGCTGAGAGCTCAGCCCGATGAGCCAGAAGGCGACGGCGAGGACGAAGGCGATCGGGACGATGATGAGGTCGAGCCGAAGCGCCTCCAGCAGCCCCAGCAGGACTGGATGGCGGTTGGTGCGAGGAAGCGGAGAAGTGTGCATCCGTTCCATTTTCGCTGACCGGGTGCACCGATCCTGGTATTGACCACGCCGTTCCCACTTCTGCGACGTACAATTGCGCCAGGACACGCTTGTAGACACGAAGGATGAATCCAGCGATGAGCAACGGGAACGACGAGCCGAACGTCCCGCGACCTTCCAGCAGCCGACCGGAGGACGAGAACTCCGAGTCCGGTGCGAAGACTTCGGCGGGCGAGACCGAGAAGGATTCGGTGGAGACAAGCACTCCCGAGAGCACTCCCCCTTCCGCGCCGAACGACAGCCAGCCGAACGACGGCGAGGCGGGCGAGCCCGGTCCGGGCGAGTCCCAGCAGAGCGACTCCCAGCAGGCCGAGTCCCAACAGGGCGACAGCGGTCGCTGGGCCGAGTCGACGCCCGATGGCGGCGCGGAGTCCGGTGCCGACGACCAGTCGGACACGGTGTCGATGAGCCTCTCGGACCGGCAGGAGGCAGCCGGTCCGGAACCGGAGGAGATGCGACTCTCCGATCGGCAGGCCGAACCGGAGACTCTCGCGCAGGACTCATCCGCTCAGGGCCGGCAGGAATCATCGGATCCGGACCCGCACGAATCTGACTCGGCCCCGCAGGAGTCGTCTGACTCGGCTCAGCAGAAGGACGATTCGGCACCGTCGACGGAGGCGCTCCCGCAGGCTCCGTCCTACGACGCCCCGCAGGCTCCGTCGTATCCGCCCACCGCACCCACACCCCAGGCCGCGTCCTACCCCGACGATCAGGCACCGCCGTTCGCGTCGCCGTCGGACGAGGGACAGAATCGGTTCCAGCCGCAGCCGCCCGGATCCGACCAACCGAGATCCGACCGGTACGGGTCCGACCAACCGAGATCCGACCAGTACGGCGCTCCCGATCAAGGCGGTCTGCCTCCCTACCCCAGCGCCGGTCCTTCGCAGGGAGGGCCCCACGACGCACAGGGCCCACCGCCCGGTGGTCCCGCGTACGGCGGACCCCAGCATGGCGGACCCCAGTCCGATGCGTCGCCCTATGCTCCCTACGGCGGCCCGCAGAACGCCCAGTACGGCGCTGCGCAGGGACCGCAGTACGGAGGCCCGCAGCAGAGCCCGGTGCCTCAGCAGACGGGATCGGGCG
>JAPSIC010000120.1 GCA_031179165.1 Brevibacterium sp. | reverse complement strand
GGGCCCCGGCGCGGATGTAGTCGCGGTGGACCTCGGCGATGGTGCCGGGATCGTCGCGGAGGAGACCCGCCGACCACAGCTCATGGCTGAGATCGACACCGCGCGCCTCCAGAGCAGTGCCGAGGGCCCCGTCGATGACGATGGGCGCACCGGTGTCTCCGGCCAGGGCGAGCATCTGCGTCAGTGTCGCTGCCATGGTTGTCCTCTTCTGTGCGATGGTGAATCCGGTCCCAGTTAAGCTTGTCCGGTGACCCGAATCGAATCGCCTGCACCATCTGAGACGAGCGTGCCCGCGCCGTCGTCCTCCCCGACGCCGTCCCCGTCCTCTGCGCCGGTCAACGACCGATCCCGGTTCGGCTTCGACATCGGCACGCGCCTCGAGACCGGTGGCCGCACCGGCGTCATCCACACCCCGCACGGGGACATCCGGACCCCTGCGTTCATCCCGGTCGGCACCAAGGCCACGGTCAAGGCCGTACGTCCCGACGAGGTCGCCGAGCTCGGCGGTCAGGCCGTGCTCGCCAACGCCTACCACCTCTACCTCCAGCCCGGCTCGGATCTCATCGACGAGGCCGGCGGGCTGGGGGCGTTCATGAACTGGCCCGGGCCGACGTTGACCGACTCGGGCGGCTTCCAGGTGATGAGCCTCGGCGCCGGGTTCAAGAAGGTCATCTCGATGGAGTCCACCGGCGAGCAGAACGATGACCTCATCGCCGAGGGCAAGGACCGCCTCTCCCGGGTCGACGACGACGGGGTGACGTTCAAATCGCACCTTGACGGAACCATGCACCGATTCACCCCCGAGATCTCGATGCGCGTCCAGCACGAGCTCGGCGCCGACATCATGTTCGCCTTCGACGAGCTGACCACCCTCGTCAACACCCGCGGGTACCAGGAGACGTCCCTGGAGAGGACCCGGCTCTGGGCGATCCGCTGCATCGAGGAGCACCAGCGCCTGACCGCCGAGCGCTCCCACCGTCCGTACCAGGCCCTGTTCGGAGTGCTGCAGGGCGCGCAGTACGAGGACCTGCGGCGCAAGGCCGCCCGGGACCTGGGGGCGATGGACTTCGACGGGTTCGGGATCGGAGGCGCGTTGGAGAAGGAGAACCTCGGCACGATCATCACCTGGGTCTGCGAGGAGCTGCCGGAGAACAAACCGCGCCACCTGCTCGGCATCTCCGAACCCGACGACCTGTTCGAGGCGATCAGGACCGGCGCGGACACCTTCGACTGCGTCTCCCCCTCCCGTGTCGCCCGCAACGCCGCCGTGTACTCGAAGGACGGACGGTACAACATCTCGGGCGCGAAGTACCGGCGCGACTTCTCGCCGATCGACCCCGAGTGCGGCTGCTACACCTGCGCGAACTACTCGCGGGCGTACCTGCGCCACCTGTACAAGGCGAAGGAGATGCTGTTCTCCACCCTGTGCACGATCCACAACGAGGCGTTCATCGTCGGGCTCGTCGCCGAGATCCGCCAGGCGATGGAGGACGGCCGCTTCGAGGAGCTCGAAGCCGAGGTCCTGGGACGCTACTACGCGAAGAGAGTCTGAGCGAAGAACCATCACAAATGATGCTGTACATCTGTTCCGGAACAGATGTACAGCACCATTTGTGATGAGCACCGCCGGCACCGGCACGGCGCCACGTGGGCGGCGCCACGCGGGCACGCGCCACGTGGGCGATGCGCTGCGTGGGCGGCGGTGCGCCGGAGGCCTTACGCCGAGGCGTGCAGCTCGTAGGAGGGTTCGTGCCTCTTCACGAGCGTGATGACGCGATAGGTGACGGGCAGGAGGATCACCTCGACGGCGACCTTGTAGACGAATCCGACGATGACGTAGTTGACGAAGCTCATCCCGGGGATGACGCCAGCGAACGCGATCGTGCAGAAGAGGAGGGTGTCGGCGAACTCGCCCACGCCCGTCGAGGTCAGCAGCCGGACCCAGAGCTTCTGCTCGCCCATGCGCTTCTTCACCGCGACGAGCACATACGAGTTGAGGAGCTGTCCGACGAAGTAGCCGATCAGGGAGGCCGCGACGATGCGCGGATAGAAGCCGAGGACGGCTTCGAAGGCCTCCTGGTTCTCATAGCCGGGTCCCGGAGGTGAGATGAGGACGAGCCAGAACACGAAGGTGGCGAGGATCTGCAGGGCGAAGCCGGTGATCACGGCCTTGCGGGCGGCCTTGAAGCCGTAGACTTCGCTGATCACGTCGCCGAGGATGTAGGCGATCGGGAACAGGAAGGCACCGCCGTCGGTGACGATCGGGCCGAAGCCGATGACCTTGGTGGCGGAGATGTTGGAGATGATGAGCACCGCGGCGAAGACGGCGAGGATGATGGCGTAGAAGCGACCCCGCGAGGAGGCGAAGGCGGCGAGGCGATGGCCGGCGGTGTCGGAATCGGGGAGGTGGTCGCGGGCGGAATCGGTGGATGCGTGGGTGTTTACCGCCGGATCCTCGTCGTGACCTGGCTGCCCAGGCACATGATCGAGATCCGGCTTCCCAGATGCCCCGATGCGCTCACTGTTCGCGTGCGGTGTGTTCTCTGACAACGGTGATTTCCTTTCCAGCGGTGATTCGCAGCAGCTGCTCATAGCTGAGCGGCATCATCGAATTCGGCGTACCGGCGGCAGCCCAGAGAACAGGGTAGTCCCGCAGCGCCACATCGACATAAGTGGGGATCGGCTGCGGATGGCCGCAGGGGGCGACACCGCCGATGACCTGACCCGTCGCCGAACGCACCAGATCCTTGTCGGCCCTCTCGAGCGATTCGACGCCGAGCACCTCGGCGACATGGTCGGTATCGACCCGGTGCGCACCCGAGGTCATGATCAGCACCGGCCGGCCCGACGCCTGGAAGACCAGACTGTTGGCGATCGCCCCGACCTCGACGCCGATCTTCTCGGCCGCGGTGGCCGCGGTCGGCGTCGCCTCGGTGAACAGGGTGATCTGCGGCTCGATCCCGTTCTCGCGCAGAACCTGCGCCACGGCATCGTGGTTGGGGTGCGTGCGGGCAGTCGCGCCCGCCGGACCCGGCTCGCTCCCGGAATCTGCAGGATCGACGGTCGGCGAACCAGGACCATCGGCCGCATCCGATACCTGAGCCGCATCCGGTGCATCCGCCGGCCCCGGTGCATCCGCCGGCCCAGGTGCATCCGCCGTCCCCGGGGCACCGGGGACATCCGCTGCGGGATCTTCCGCCCCATCTGAACCGGCTGGCTCCGCCAGTCCGCGCCTGCGCAGCAAGGGCGCGACGTCGGGGCGGGAGCCGAAGAACTTCTCGATCGCCGTCATCGGATCGACCGAGTAGCCGGGCGCGAGGATCGCTTCGCGGAACGCGTCGCCGGCCTCCCGGTTGAGCCCGCCCTGGTTCTCGAACCACTCGCCGACCCAGGCGGCGATGACCTCGGAGTAGAGGTAGGAGTAGTAGCCGGCGGCATAGCCGGAGGCGAAGATGTGGCCGAAGTAGGTGCTGCGGTAGCGCGGGGGAACGAGCGGGGAGAAGCCGGCCGCGGCGAGCACCTCCGATTCGAAGGACAAGACATCGGCGATGTGCTCTCCGGCCTCGAGCGAATGCCATGACAGGTCGAGCATCGCCGCCGCCAGGTACTCGATCGTGGTGAAGCCCTGGCCGAACGTCTCGGAGGCGATGAGCGCCTCGACCATTTCGGCGGGCATCGGCTCACCGGTCTCGACGTGCCTGGCGTAGTGGGGCAGCACCTGCGGGTGGAACCGCCACATCTCGTTGAGCTGTGAGGGGAACTCGACGTAGTCGCGCGGGACGGCGGTGCCCGCCGTCGACGGGTAGGTGGAGTTCGCGAACAGTCCGTGGAGGACATGGCCGAATTCGTGGAAGAGGGTTGTCAGCTCCGTCGGGGAGAGCAGAGTGGGACGGCCCGGCCCCGGCTTCGCCAGGTTGAGCGAGAGGGTGACGACCGGGACATGGCCGGTCAGGCGGGAGCTTGTGACCAGCTGGTCCATCCACGCCCCGCCCTGCTTGGTCTCCCGCGAGTAGGGGTCGATGAGGATGAGTCCGAGCGGGCGGCCATTGGTGTCGGTGACGTCGTAGGCCCGCACGTCCTCGTGCCAGGCGACGATTCCCTCGCGCGGGCCGAAGGTGATCCCGTAGAGTCCGGTCGCCGCGCGGAAGACACCGTCGCCGAGGACGGCGTCGAACTCGAAGTACTGCGCGACCTCCTCGGCGTCGACGCCGAACTCGTCCTGCCGGTACCTCGCGAGGTAGTGCATGACGTCCTCGCGGGCGATCTCCTCGAGTCCGTAGCGCGCCTTCACGGCGTCGAGTTCGGCGGAGAGCTGGGCGTTGGCGGGTGAGATGAGCGAGGTGACGATGTCGGCGGCGGCGTCGGGTCCACCGGCGGTCTGGTTGTCGATCGCGTACGCCGAATATGAGGAGTACCCGAGGAGGCGCGCCTGCAGCGCACGCAGCGCGGTGATGTCGGCGACCTGCGTGCGGGTGTCACCCTCACCGCCGCGGGACCCGCGCACCATCGAGTTGTGCAGCACCTTCCTCCGGGTCTCCGGCACCGTGAGGGATCCCAGCGCCAGCTGCTGGGTGAAGTTGTTCAGCGGCAGGACGTACCCGGGTGCCCCGCGTTCGGCGGCCCGGTTCGCCGCCGCCGCGATCTGGTCCTCGCTCAGACCCGCCAGCTGCTCCTTCTCCCGGGCGTGGACGGCCAGATCCCGGGTGTCCTTCTGCAGCGCCCGGGAGAAGGAGGTGCCCAGCGCCGTGAGTTCGGCGACGATCGTCGCCATCTGCTCCCGGTCCTCTTCGCCGAGGCGGGCGCCCGCGCGGACGAACGCCTCGATCGTCAGCTCCTGGTGCCGCTTGTCCTCGGGATTGAGGTCGGTGACCGAGACCTGCTCGATCCGGTGGAAGAGGTCGACGTTGAGACGGATCTCTGTCTCGGTGGCCGACAGCCGAGCCCACACCTCGGCGACGGCGTCGGTGAGGTCGGGGCGGAGATGGTTCGACTCGATGGTGCGGATCAGCGCGGACAGGCGCGCCATCGGCACGGTCGCCGCCTCCAATCGGACGGTGGTGGTGACGAAGGTCGGGTCGTGGTCGTCGGCGATGATCGACTCGACCTCGGAGAGCGCGAAGTCGCGGGCCTGGCCGGTCGCGTCGAGGAGAGCCCTGGCGGTGACGGCGGAGAAGTCGGGGAGGGAGAACTCGCCCTGCGGATCGAGGAAGGCTTCCCAGACATCGATGTCGGTCGGTTCGGAACTCATCGTCGACGTACCACTTTCTTCACGGTTGACGGGTGTGCCAGGTGCAACGGGTCTCGCCCTCGATCGTACCGCCTCACCTCGGCGCGGTTCGTCGCGCTGACGGCGGTGAACCGCTGGTTAGACTGGGGGCCATGAGCACAGGAGCGGTTGCGTACCCGAGACTGACGAGCGCGTTCCGCGTCGGCTTCACCGGAACCCTCGGCGTGGGCCTGGCGTACGGACTGATCACTGCTCTGCAGTCGCTGTCGACCGTGCTCATCTACACCGGGCTGGCACTGTTCCTCGCCCTCGGCCTCGAGCCGATCGTGCTGTGGCTGGTCGACCGCGGCATCTCCCGGTCCCTGTCGGTCGTCGCGGTGGTGCTGGCCTTCCTCACCATCGTCACCGGCACGGCACTGCTGGTCGCGCCGGCCGTCATCAGGCAGATCCAGCAGTTCATCGAGGACCTGCCGGAGATCGTCGCCGACCTCGCCAACACCGGGTGGGTCGCCGACCTCGAGGCGAGGTTCACCGGCGCCGTCGACGTCGACGGACTGTTCCGCGCCGCCTCCGACTGGGTCGGGGATCCGGAGAATGTGCTCTCCCTCGGCGGGGGTGTGGTGTCGATCGGGGCGGGCATCCTCAGCTTCATCACCGGGGTGCTCATCGTCGTCATCCTCACCATCTACTTCGCGGTGACGATGCCGATGATCAAATCGGGCATGTTCTCCCTGGTCGCGGCCACGGTCCGCCCCACCGTCGTCGCCGTCACCGAGGAGGTCACCCGGTCCATCGGACGGTACGTCCTCGGCCAGGTGTCCCTGGGCATCATCAACGGGTTCTTCTCCGCCATCTACCTCACCGTCATCGGCGCCCCGCTGCCCGCGCTGCTGGCCTTCGTCGCGTTCCTCGGCTCGCTGATCCCGCTCGTCGGCCCGATCACCGCGTCGATCATCATCACCGCCTCGTGCCTGATGGTCTCACCCGGGCTCGGGATCGCCGCCGGCATCTACTACCTCGTCTACATGCAGGTCGAGGCGTACCTGCTCAGCCCGCGCATCATGAAGGCCGCCGTCGATGTGCCCGGCGCCCTCGTCATCATCGCCGCGATCGCCGGCGGCACCTTGGGCGGTGTGCTCGGCGCCGTGGTCGCGGTGCCGATGGCCGCCTCGGTGCTCATCGTCATCCGCAAGGTCGTGGTGCCCGCGCAGGCCAAACGGTGATTCAGCTGCCGAGGTAGAACGCCGTCGTCCGTTCTCCCGCGGCCAGGGCGCTCTCGCGATCCGTGCCGAAGTCGATGCTGGCCTCGGCCCACGCCGCGCTCGAGGCGGTGATGAACGCGGTGCCGTCGGCGGACCGGGCCCATTCCTCCTCGTCGTCGATGACCCGATCGAGACCGGGGGCGGCCACGTGCAGGGACAGGCCGAGCAGACCGAGGTCCCACCCCACGCCGACCGCTCCGGGTCCGTAGGTGTCCCAGAAGTCGTCGCCCTCGTCGGGGATCGGAGCGCTGTGCTCGATCGTCAGCCGGGCATCGTCGCCGTGGGGCTCGACGGTCACCGTGATCCATGAGACCCCGCCCCCGAATTCCCAGGTGGCGGAGAAGGACCGCGGCGGGTCGCAGGCCGTGATCGTTCCGGAGGCGTTGTCCTGGAGCTGGTAGTGACCGCCGAGCGTGAGGTCCCCGGTCACGGGGGTGAACCAGCGCCCGATCCGGTCCGGGACGGTCACGGCCTCCCACAGGTCCTGCGGCGACGTCGGGTACGAGCGGCTGACGGTGGCGACGCGGGTCGGCGTTCCTTCGCGTTCCCCGTCGGCCAGATCTCGGTCGATGGTGGTTGCCCTGGGGTCGCTCGAGGCTGGTTTCGGTGCATCGGAGGGGGTCATCGTCGGTTCTCCTGTCACTGCTGCGGATCGTCTTTTGCCGTGCATTGTCGTTGCGTCTGATCGCGGTCATTCCGTCTGATCGCTGTCGTCACGTCTGATCTCTGTCGTCGTGGATGCGCCGAGCCCGCCTGCCCCGTGCGATCTCCGTGTCCAGAGCATCCAGCCGCGGAGCCCAGCTGCGCCGGAACCGATCGAGCCAGTCGTCGACGGACCGAAGCCGATCTGCCCGCACGGCGTAGATGCGCCGACTGCCCTCGGCGCGGACATCGGCGAACCCGTTCTCGCGCAGCACCCTCAGGTGCTGGGACACCGCGGGCTGGCTGATCGCGAACTCCTCGGAGACCACGGCCGCCACTTCGCCCGCCGAGTGCTCGGCGTCGGCGAGCAGCTCCAGGATCCGGCGACGAACAGGATCGCCGAGGATGTCGAAGGCATGCATAGGCCCGATGGTATCAGGGTTAACTTAAATAAGGCAATACTTATATTCGAAGCGGAGCCGGTGCCGATCCACGGAGCGGAGCGGTGCTGGTGTTGATCCACGGACGGATGCGGGCCGGCTGTTCTGCGAACTGACGCGGAAATGGACGGGGTCGCCCGCGCTCCTCGCCGGCCTATTGTCGTGGCCGTCATCGGCGCTTAGGGTGGAAGGAGGTTGTCCATTCGCCGAATCCGGGGTCGACTCAGACGAAGGAGTGACATGAGCACCAGGATCAGCATGCACCGCCACTGTTCGGCAGTCCAGACATGGGGTGCTTCTCATGACTGACGCGGAGACCACAGGGGTGAGGGGAACGGCCGGGGATTCCGAGACCGCAGGGGACGAGATTCCCCCGGGACAGTCCATCGCTGCCGGCGAGGCTGCGGCAGCGGCGGCTGCCGCAGGACCTCCGGCCGAGGTTCCCGCCCCGCAGTCCGCATCGGACGATTCCGGCCCGGACGGATCCGCGGCCGTGCCCCGCCCGGCCCTCGAGTCCACGCCGACGATCGCGGGGGAGACGAAGTCGCGGGTGGCGATGACCGAGGCCGCGGCCGAACTCCTGGTCGAGCTCGTGCGGAAGCACGGACAGCTGATGTTCCACCAGTCGGGTGGCTGCTGCGACGGGTCCTCGCCGATGTGCTTCCCGGAGGGCGACTTCCTCACCTCGGACGCCGACGTCCTGCTCGGCCACTTCGAACTGCGCCTGCCGGACGAAGGAGACGCAGGCGCGAGCACCGACGATGCACCCACCTCGGGAATCGACTTCTGGATGTCGGTCGAGCAGTTCGAGTACTGGAAGCACACGCACCTGACCATCGACGTGGTGCCCGGGCGAGGGAGCGGTTTCAGCGTCGAATCACCGACCGGAAACCGCTTCATCATCCGATCCACCCTGATGGACGCGTGATCACCGGCCGGGTGCCAGCACCTCGGGCTCGCCGAGCGAGAGCATCAGCCGGTTCGCCCAGTTGAAGAAGGCGGCGCAGTTGAGGGCGTCGATGATGTCGCCGTCCTCCAACCCGACCTCGCGCAGCCGTGAGACGTGCTCGGGGCCGAAGGTCTGGGGTGTCAGGGTCAGCGCCACGGAGGCGTCGACCACGGCGTTCCACACCGGGTTGCCCAGGTCGGTGCCGATGCCCTCGTCGAGCAGCCGCTGCACGGTGTCGCGCCGCCCGGATTCCTGTGCGGCGCGATCCGAATGCACGGAGGCGCAGAACAGGCACCCGTTGAGCCGTGACGCGGCCGTCGCCGCGATCTCGCGCTCGGCCCGTCCCAAGCCGTCGCTGGTGTTGAAGAAGATGTCGAAGTCCGTCAGGGTGCGTGCCCGCAGGGCCTCAGGGTCGCGGGCGAGCAGGCGGAAGTACGCGTTCTTCGCGCGCCCGGCCTCGACGAGGGCGTCGCGTTGGACCTCGCTGAGCTCGGATTCGGCCACGGGTGCGATCCATGGCACCCAGCCGAGTCCCGCCTGCTGGTAGTTCAGCGGACGCTTCAGCTCGGGGTAGACGCTGACCCGGTCACCGACCGCGGCGAGCGCCTGCGAATCCTCGGTCGCCCCTGAGGAGTGCGCCGACGCGGAGGGTTGAGGCGCGAAGGGCCGAGGCGCGGAGGCCCCGAGCGCGGATCCGGTTCCGTCGCCGGCACCGAATCCGCCGGCACCGAATCCAACGGAAGCGCTGTCGCCGGCCGCCCGCCCCTGGGCTTCCGCGTGCCCGCCGCCGACCGTCGCCGGCACGGGTGCCTCGGCCAGCGCCGCGAGTCCGGTGCTGATCCGGATCTGGAAGTTGAGGAAGGACACCAGCTGGGCCAGGGTGACGATGCCGTCCTCGTCCCACCCCGCGACGAGCAGCGCCGCGACGTGGGCCGGGCGGGAATCGCGTGGGTGGAGGACCAGCAGGTGGGCGAATTCGAGTCCGGCCGCGACGAGCGGTCCCAGCACCTCGAGCGACTTCCCATCGACGCGGAACCACGGTCCCGCCACGTTCTCGGCGGAGAGGTTCGCCGATTCGTAGACTCCGTAGGGCCCGCGCGCCGACTGGCGTCCGGCGACCTCGGTGGTGCTCTCGGCGGAAGCGAGTTCGGTCAGCGCCGCGTCGAGGAGCTGCGCGACGGCCAAGGAGGCGGATTCGTCCTCGTCGCGGAGGAGGTCCCGATAGAACACCTCGGCGCTGGTCGATCCCAGCAGTCCCGCGGTGAAGGCGGCCACCGCGTAGCGGTCACGGTGGGAGAAGGAGCCGGGGTCCACCGGTTCCAGCAGCGCTTCGAAGCTGAGCTGGGCGTTCTCCTTCGCCTGGGCGCGGTGGTCGCGCAGGAGGTCGAGTGGGTCCTGGGCGGCGATTCCGGCCAGGGTGTTGATGATGTCGGTCATGTCAGTGCACCTGCTTCTGTGTCGTTGGGTCTGTTCCGGCAACGGAGAATCCGAGGGCCGGGGCCACCTCGGTGGCAAGGAGTTCGATCGAGCGCAGCGTGTGTTCGTTGGTCGCGGGCACCGAGTGGACCTGGAAGCTGACGTCCGAGACGCGGCCGAGGACGCGATCGGCGGCGAGGCGGTCGATGACCTGCTCCGGCGTGCCGAGGCTGGTGTCCGTGGCGATGAGGAGCTCGTCGAGGCTCAGGTCCTTCGTCTCGTACCCGACGAGGCGGTCCGCCTCGGCCCGCAGGGCGGGTTCCGTCAGGGCACGCAGTCGGGGCAGGTCCGCGGCGTCGGCCACGACCGCGGTCCGCGAGGCGAGGATGCGCGGTTCGACTCCGGTCGAAAGGCCCTCCAGGTACGTGTCGATGATCGGCAGCTGCACCTCGTCGAGGGTCGCCGAGGTGTTGTCCGCGGGACGCGGCTGCGTGCGGGAGAGCATCAGCCCATCCCCGGCGGCCCCGGCGGCTGCGGCGCCGGCCGCGG
>JAPSIC010000119.1 GCA_031179165.1 Brevibacterium sp. | reverse complement strand
CCAGCTCAACCGGCGACCCCGGAAGGTCCTCGGGTATGCCACGTCGGCAGAAGTCCTCGCTGACATCATCACCGGAACGGTAGGCTGAACCCACCCCAGTGTTGCGCTAGAGTCCTGAACCCGCCGCATGGAAACGGCACAAAGGGCACACAAATTGGCCCTGGCCGCTCTCGACAGCGGCTTCGGTCCAGCCGTGGCCGCCCGGTGGGCAGTTCGGGCGGCCGTCTGTGGGTGAATCCCGGTTGCCACCCGTGGGCCCATTGCTGCTGCCCTGTTGCACCTCCCTCGGCGACGCCAACGTGCCACGCTGGGCTGTCCATGGTGAGGCCAGGAGGACAGTGCCGTCCTCATCCCAGGGTGCAGTGAGTTCATCGCAGACATGCTCCGAATTCGAGCGCCCAGCAGCCGCTGGGGGAGCGCGGCGAGGGAGACGTCGGGCAGGAGCCGCAGGGGATCGTCTGGCTGTCCAAGGGTCGTTTGGCCTTCGGAGATCATCTGGCCTTCGCGAATCTTTTGGACGTCGAGAATCGTCCGGCCTCCGAGGGTCGTCCGGCCGTCGGCGGTGTTCCGCCAGTGCAGGCAGGGAGCGGGCCACAACGGTGCCTGGAACGAGCTCGGGGCGGCTGGCACACACATACGGGCGGCGAGGAGCCGTCCATGACCGTGGAACCGTTCGAAGCGGCACCGAGCGGTGCTAGCGGTTCTCGGGCCTTCACAGCCCGCGCGGAAGAAGGGGCTCAGGTGCGCAGCTTTCCTCGCCGCATTGCCGAGCAGAGTCCGAAGTCCGTCTGGCCGGGCCGTCTGCCCTGAGACAGTAGGAACTCCGCGGGGACAGCCACGCCTCGGTTCAACAGGCCCTCAGGCACTGGCACCTGGTCGGATGGAGGCACGAGCCGCAACCGGAGGCGGGGACAAGCAACCGCAGGCGCGGACAGGGGCGCGCACCTCAATCGACACACCAGGCTGAAACAGATGACGGCGATGACTGAGGGCCCAGCATTTCGCTGGGCCCTCAGTCATCGCCGTCAGGGCTGTGCGGCAGCCGAATCAGCGCAGCTGCGCAGTCGGTGCGAACCCGGTCTCAGTGACCGAGCTGTGCCTTGTCGCCGCTGGCCACCTCGTGGTGGTCGTGGTGCGAGGCCTCGAGCTCCTGCTTGGTCACAGGGGCCACGCGATCTTCGAAGAAGAACTTCGACAGGCCGGCACGCAGCTTCTCACCGCGGGTGATCTTGCCATCCGCGTTCGGTTCGGCCGGCACATACTGCGGCGACTCGAACGCGGTGATCTTCCACAGCTTGTGCGGAGGCAGCGCCTCGTGGCGTTCGAGGAACTCACCGTGGGGGAGGCGGATGATCTGAGCCGTCTCCCGTCCATGCAGGGCGATCTCACGGTCCTTGCGCTGCAGGCCGATGCACATGCGCTTGGTGATCATGTATCCGATGATCGGTCCGAAGAAGAACAGGAACCGGAAGATGTAGATCATGTCATTGAGTGACATGTGGAAGAACACGGCCATGAGGTCACCCGATGCCGCGGCCCACAGGTTGCAGTAGAAGATGATCCCGGCGACGCCGATCGCGGTGCGCGTGGGGTTGTTGCGCGGACGATCGAGGATGTGGTGTTCGCGGCGGTCTTTGAGCAGCCAGGCCTCGAAGAACGGATAGACGAACATCGCCACGAACACGCCGCCCATGACCACCAGGGCGCTGTTGATGTTGAACGAGATCGGCCATCCGGCGATGTAGAACTCGAACCAGCCCGGCACGATGCGGAGGTAACCGTCGGCCCAGCCGATGTACCAGTCGGGCTGGGTGCCGGCGGAGACCGGCGACGGGTCATAGGGTCCGTAGTTCCAGATCGGGTTGATCGTGAACAGGGCCGAGATCAGCGACAGCAGACCGAAGATGAGGAAGAAGAACCCACCGCCCTTGGCCGCGAAGGTCGGCAGCACGGGTTCGCCGACGACGTTCTTCTCGGTGTGTCCGGCGCCCGGCCACTGGGTGTGCTTGTGGACGACGACGAACACCAGGTGCACACCGATGAGGGCGATGATGAGCGCGGGCACGATCATGATGTGCAGGGTGTACAGGCGCGAGACGATGTCGATGCCCGGGAACTCTCCACCGAAGAGGAAGAACGACACATACGTTCCGACCAGCGGCAGCGATTTGATGATTCCGTCGATGATGCGCAGACCATTGCCGGAGAGCAGATCATCGGGCAGGGAGTATCCGGTGAACCCCGCGGCCATGCCCATGATCAGGAGCAGCACTCCGATGATCCAGTTGAGCTCACGCGGACGACGGAACGCCCCGGTGAAGAACACACGCAGCATGTGGATGCTCAGGGCCGCCACGAACAGGAGGGCGCCCCAGTGGTGCATCTGCCGGATGAACAGTCCGCCGCGGATCTCGAACGAGATCGCCAGGGTCGAGTTGTAGGCCTCCGAGATCTCGACGCCGCGCAGCGGCACCCATGGACCTTCGTAGTGGAGCTCACCCATCGCGGGATGGAAGAAGAACGTGAGGAAGGTGCCGGAGAGGACGACGATGACGAAGCTGTAGAGAGCAACCTCACCGAGCATGAAGGACCAATGGGAAGGGAAGATCTTCCGACCGAACTCGCGCACCAGCACGGATGCCCCGACGCGGGACTCGGTGAAGTTCGCGGCCTTCCCGATGGCGGTTGTGGGCTGTGATGTACTCATGGGTGGTTGATCTCCCAGAACGTAGGTCCGACAGGCTCAGGGAAGTCCGACTGGGCGACCAGGTAGCCTTCACTGTCCACGGTGATGGGCAGCTGCGGCAGCGGGCGCTTGGCCGGTCCGAAGATGACCTTGCAGTGCTCTTTCACGTCGAAGGTCGACTGGTGGCACGGGCAGAGCAGGTGATGCGTCTGCTGCTCGTACAGGGCGACCGGACAGCCCACATGCGTGCAGATCTTGGAGTACGCGACGATGCCGTCGTGCGACCAGTCCTTGCGCGCGGGATCCTCGTTGAGCTCCTTGGGATCGATCCGCATCAGCAGCACGGCCGCCTTGGCCTTCTCGTTGATCGGGTGATCCGTGTTCTCGTGGTCGCCGATCCCCGACGGGAGCACGTGGTACGCGGAACCGATGGTCACCTCGTCGGCGCGGATCGGGCGCTCGGACTCGGGGCTCGGGATTCCACCCGGGTCACGGATCAGGCGAACGCCCTTGTCCCAGAGGGTGTGGAAGAGGCTGTCGCCCGGCAGGGGACCGAGGTCGCGGAACACGAGGACCGCAGGCAGCGGAGCGATCGCCAGGGCGGCGATGAGCGTGTTGCGGATCAGGGGACGACGTCCGATGCCGGACTCCTCGTTCGCCTGGTGGAGGATCTCCAGGGCGATCGCCTGGTCCTCCTCGCTGCCGTTGATGTCGTGCCGCTCGTCGATGCCCTCGTGGTCGCTCATCAGGTTCTTCGCCCACAGGACGGCACCGATGCCGATGCCGAACATGGCGAGTGCCGCGCCGAGGCCGACGAACGCGGTGTGCAGACGGATGCTCTGCATCGACTCTTCCAGCGGGAACAGGAAGTAGGCGACGATGAACCAGATGGTTCCGATCATCGACAGGAGGAACCAGAGGGCCACCTGGCGCTCGGCGACCTTCTGAGCCTTCGGATCACTGTCCGTGAGTCTGGGCTTGTGTTCCGGCAGCCCCGGGTTGGTGAACCCGTTCAACTCCTCAAGCTGGCTGCCGCCGCCGGAGTGCTCTTTCGAGGTCATTGCATTCCCCGTCTATTCTCGTGATGGTTGGGTGACGACAATTTCGGACTCATTTCGCCCTGGAGGACAGCCACACGGTGATCGCGATGACCGCACCGAGTCCGAAGAACCAGATGAACAGGCCCTCGGCCACGGGTCCCAGCGATCCGAGCTTGAAACCACCGGGCGATGGGTTCTCCGTGACTTCGTTGACGTAGGCGATGACGTCGCGCTTGTCCTCCGGCGTCAGGTTCGCGTCGTTGAAGATGGGCATGTTCTGCGGACCGGTCTGCATCGCCTCGTAGAGGTGCTTGTCGCTGACGTCGGCGAGGTTCGGAGCGAACTTGCCGCGGGTCAGGGCACCGCCGGCGCCGACCACGTTGTGGCACATGGCGCAGTTGGTGCGGAAGAGTCCCCCACCGGCTGCCGGGTCGCCCTTGGAGGCGTCGAGGTACTCGTCTTCGGGGATCGCGGGTCCGGGACCCAGCGAGGCCACGTAGGCGGCGAGCTGAGCGGTCTGCTCATCGTCGAACTGGGGCTCCTTCTCCGGTGCCTGCGGTCCGTTCGCCTGCAGGGGCATGCGCCCCGTGCCGACCTGGAAGTCGACTGCGGCGGCACCGACGCCGATGAGGCTCGGTCCGTTCCGGGTGCCTTCGGCATTCATGCCGTGGCAGGTCGCGCAGTTGGCGGCGAAGAGCTTCTTGCCCGCGTCGACATCCGAGGCGCTGGCCGTCGTGGCCTTGGCGCTCGAGGTCTGGGTGAAGAGCGCGTACGCTCCACCGGTCAGCAGCAAGCCCACCAGCAGGAGCACAACCAGTGCCATGGGGTGCCTGCGGCGATCTGCTAAAAGCTTCACGTGATCGTCCTTTGCTTGTAAATGTCGTGGGTCCGGTCAGCCGTCGATCTCGCGCCGGCTACTGGAGGAGGTAGATGACGCCGAAGAGCCCGATCCAGACGACATCGACGAAGTGCCAGTAGTAGGACACGCAGATCGCGAAGGTGGCCTCGTGGTGACCGAACTTCTTGGCTCCGAAGGCCCGACCGATGACGAGCAGGAAGCAGATGAGCCCGATCGTCACGTGGATGCCGTGGAAGCCTGTCGTCAGGTAGAACACCGAGCCGTAGCCGTCGGAGTTGATGGCGATGCCCTCATGGACGAGTTCTGCATACTCCATGACCTGACCGGCGACGAAGATCGCGCCGAGGAGGAACGTGAGGTAGAACCACTCGACCATTCCCCACTTGGAGATGTTGAGCAGCGAACCGGTCCGGTGCGGGCGGAACCTCTCGGCCGCGAACACGCCCATCTGGCAGGTGAAGGAGGACGACACCAGGATGATGGTGTTGCCGAGAGCGAACGGAACGTTCAGGATCTCGGTCTGAGTCTCCCACAGACCCGGCACGACGGATCGGATGGTGAAGTACATGGCGAAGAGCGCGGCAAAGAACATCAGGTCGCTCGCGAGGAACACGATGAAGCCCACCGTGGTCACATTCGGACGATTGACTACCGGATGCGATGGCGCTGTCTGAGATGCAGTGGCTGTTGACACAGACCCATTATTACTCGTCTTGAGGTGAGTTTTCACCTTTTACCCAGGTTTCGGCGAATAAATTTCTACACGATGTAGCGAAAACCGCGGACTGGTGCGTCAGGCGCGGTCCGGGCCGCTCTCGCGCCCGCGTGTCGAACGGCCGCCACCCGCCGGTCGCCGACAGGATAGGATGCCGCAGAAGGGTCCACCTCGACAGACGCCGCTGGTGGCAGAGCCAAGAGGAAAGTTCTTTTCGGATGACGCACACACCCCGCCCAAGCGGCCCGGGCGAGCCCGTTCCGGCAGCGCCTGAGGAGTCACTCAACTGGCCGGATCTGCTGATGCGGCTCATGCACCAGCAGGACCTCGACGGCGCCGCGGCCGCCTGGGCGATGGATCAGATCATGTCCGGCAACACACCCGATGTGACAATGGCCGCATTCCTCGCCGCCCACCACACCAAGGGGGAGACGGTCGAGGAGATCGCGGGCCTGGTCTCGGCCATGATGGACCACGCCGTGCCGCTGCCGGGTCTCGAGGACTCGGTCGACATCGTCGGCACCGGCGGGGACCGGGCGAAGACCGCGAACATCTCCTCGACGGCGGCGATGATCATCTCCGCCGCCGGCCAGCGCGTCGTCAAGCACGGCAACCGGGCGACCTCCTCGGCGTCGGGTTCGGCCGATGTGCTCGAGGCCCTGGGGGTCCGGTTCGACATCACCCCGGAGCAGACCGGCATCATCGCCCGGAAGGTGGGACTGGCGTTCTGCTTCGCCAATGTCTTCCATCCCTCGATGCAGTTCGTCGCCGCCGTCCGCCGCCAGATCAGCGTTCCCACGGCCTTCAACATCCTGGGTCCGCTGACGAACCCCGCCCGGGCCCGGCACACCGCGATCGGCGTCGCCGACGCGCAGATGGCACCGCTGGTCGTGGGCACCCTGGCCAAGCGCGGCCACCAAGCCGTCGTCTTCCGCTCCCGGGACGGGCTCGACGAGCTGAGCAACACCGACGTCAACGACGTCTGGGAGGTCAGGCACGGTGAGGTCGAGCACACCACCTTCGACGCTCTCGACCTCGGCTTCGAGCGGGTCACCAAGGAGGATCTGCGCGGCGGCGGGCCGGCCGAGAACGCGGCCATCATGCGCGCCGTGCTCGACGGTCAGCAGTCCGCGGTCAGGGACATCGTCCTCATCAACGCCGCCGCGGCCCTCGTGGCCGCCGACGAGTCGGCCGCCGGCAGCTTCACCGAGCGGATGGCCGCGAAGCTCCAGCTCGCCGTCGAGACCGTCGACTCCGGGAGGGGCGCCCGCAAGCTCGACGAGCTCATCTCCGTCTCACGCTCGATCGCCGAGGCGAACCGCTCCTGACTCCTGGGCGTGGAAGGCGGCCCCCCTGCGGGGCAGCGACCAGCTGCCGGTCATCGACACCGGTCTCGCCCCCTCCAGCCAGCGGGCGAGCATCCGCGTCTCCTCGGGCAGGGGATCGCCGGGGGCGGGATGCCGCCCCGGCCGCGGCACCCATTCAGCCGTCGCCTGCAGGGTCTGCAGGGAGCGGGCGATGGCGCCGGGAGAGCTCGTGTGCGCGGCGCCGGCGAGCTTGCCGTGTCGGACCACGGCGAGGTCGAAGCCTCCCTCTTCCCCGGGGGAGTAGGCGAGGATCTCCTCGACCTCGCACAGGGCCCTGACCGTCTCGGCCCGTGCCGCGGTGAGGTGGAGGGAGCGCATCGCGTCGCGCACCTCGGCCGCGGTCTCGTAGCGCGCCTCCGCGGACAGTCGGGCCATCCGGTCGGCACACAGGGCCCGGAAGGAGGAGAAGTCACCGTGCAGCGCCGCCACCAGGTCGGCGATCTCCTCCAGGTAGGCATGAGGGTCGATGACCCCGGAGCAGGGCCCGCCGCACTGCCCGACCTGAGCGCTCACGCAGGGACGATGGTCCGCGACCTGGGACTGCCTGATCTTCGCGGTGCAGCGTTTGACCGGGTAGAGGGTGTCGAGCAGCTCCTTGACCGCCTGCGCGGTCTTGCGGGAGCGAAATGGGCCCAGCGCCGGGGCCGGTGACCGCTCCAGCGCGGTGTGCGAGCGGACCACGGACAGCCGCGGGTAGTCCTCACTGCTCAGGGCGATCCACGAGTTGCGCTCGGGGTTCTTCGACCGTCGGTTGTAGGGCGGGGCGAGCTCTCCGATCAGCCGGACCTCGCGGATCTCGGCCTCGAGCACGTGCGCGCACGGCAGACACGAGACCTCCTGCGCGGCGGTGATCATCTCCGCCATCCGACCCCGGTTCTCCGAGGCGTTGAAGTAGCCGCGGACGCGGCGGGCCATATTGCCCGACTTGCCGATGTAGAGGACTCTCCGGGTCCCGTCGAGGAACATGTAGACGCCGGGCTCGCCAGGCACGCCCTTGGCCAGATGCGACTTCGCCTGACGTTTGGCCCATCCGGCCTGACGGACCGTGGCGAGGTCCTCGAGCGTGGTGATCCCGAAGCTGCCGAAGCGTTCGAGCAGCCGATGGAGGACCTCGCCGGTGGCCCTGGCGTCGGAGAGCGCGCGGTGGTCGGGCTCGACGACCGTGCCGAAATAGGCGGCGAGCGTCGACAGCTTGTGGTTGCGCACCTCGTCGGGGCCCAGCACCCGGCGGGCCAGGGTCACGGTGTCGAGCACCGTCGGCTGCGGCCAGTGATAGTCGAGCCGGTCGCAGGCGGCGCGGAGGAAGCCGATGTCGAACGGGGCGTTGTGGGCCACGAGCACGGAGCCGACCGCGAACTCGAGGAAGCTCGGCAGGACCGCCCTGATCGACGGGGCGTCGTCGACCAGGGCATGGGTGATCCCGGTGAGTCTGGCGACGAAGGGGCTGATCACCGTTTCCTCGGGTTTGACCAGCGACTGGAACTCGCCGATGACCTCGCCTCCGCGGGTCTTGACCGCACCGATCTCGGTGATCTCCGACCGCCCGGCGCTCGTGCCCGTCGTCTCCAGGTCGACGATGACGAAGGTGACCTCGTGCAACGGGGTGCCCAGGCTGTCGAATGACAGCTGGGTGCGGTCGATGGCCGAGGGCGCCCGATCGAAGGGGGTGTGCGCTGGCGTGGGCATGGGTCTCAGTGTGCCATCCGGAGCTGACACGACAGATCTGCCGCCGGTGCCCGGCCGGATCAGACCGCGGCCCCGTTGTCGTCGCCGAGGTGACGCTGCTTGGGCAGGTGGAAGAACAGCCCGACGGCCCCGCCGAGGCCGACGGCGATGGACACGGGCAGGAACCAGCCCGGCAGCGGACGGAAGAAGATGACTCCGAGCAGCACACCGGCGATCGCGCCGAAGGTCGCGATCATCGACAGCACCAGGGTCGGCGAGGCGGTGCGCCAGCCGATCGGTGCGGCGGGCTCGGGTTCCCACCTCTCGGTCTCCTCGAGCCTCTCCCGCACCTCCTCGGCGGACATGTCCGCGGTCGCGGCGGAGGGCTCGTCGAGCCGCCCGACGAGATCGCTCCAGAGACTGTCGCTGACTCGCGCGGAGTCACCCACCTGTTCGGGACCGGGCACCTCGTCGCGCCAGCGCTCCTCGTCCTCGTCCTTCATGTCAGTATCAGCAATCCCTGAGCCACCGCTATTCCCATCCGCTCCGGCTCAGCCGGTCGATCGGTCCTCGCCGCGGGCGGCCGCGAGGATCACCTCGGCGATCAGGGGAGCATCATGGTCAAGGGTCGCGACATGGTGGCTGCGGCGCAGGGAGAGGGTCCGGGGCGGGTGGGGCAGACGGGAGCGCAGCACGGCCAGGGACCGTGGTCCGACGACGTTGTCGCGGCCCGAGACCAGCAGGGTGACCGGGCACTCGACCCTCCACAGCGACTCCCGCAGGGTCGTCTGGGCGGCGGCGAAGGAGGCCACCGCGGTCACCGGGGTGCGTGCGTAGGCGTGCTCGTCCCGATCCGGATGGGCGATGTCGTTGCCGATCGCCGGGACGGAGCGGACGACGTGCTTGAGCACCTGCAGCCCCGGCGCCAGGGGAGAGTCGATGAACAGGGCGGGGTTGACGAGGACGAGTGCAGCGGCGGACGACGTCTGCGCGCCGAGGGCCAGGGCCAGGGCGCCGCCCATCGACAGCCCGGCCACCACCACTCTCTCGTGAGCGGACCGCAGTTCGCGGAGCTCATCGGCGGCGGTCGTGACCCAGCTGTCCCACCCCGTGCGATTGAGCTCCTGCCAGCGGGTGCCGTGGCCGGGCAGCAGGGGCACGGAGACGCTCACCCCCTGCTGACCGAGGGCGCGTGCGATCGGATTCCACGCCGCCGGGGAACCGGTGATCCCATGGAGGAACAGCACCGCCCCGGACGCCTGCGGGAGCAGCCGCCGGTAGGCCGCCGTGGGCGGCGATTGTGGCGTGAAGTCGATCTCCATAGCATTAGCATGGCATGGATGAGCGGCGATGGCGTCAAGATATGATGACCGGAGACGACAAAGCGTCGTGACATGGAAGGGTGCTCGTGTTCTATTGGTTTCTCAAGCGAGTCGTGGCCGGACCCATCTTACGGATACTCTTCCGTCCCTGGGTCCGCGGCGTGGACAACCTGCCGACCGAGGGCCCCGCGATCATCGCCGGAAACCACATGCACTTCATGGATTCCATCTTCGTCCCCCTGCTCGCCCCGCGCCCGGTCGTGTACCTGGCGAAGAAGGACTACTTCACGGGCCGCGGCATCAAGGGCACGGTCACCCGCTGGTTCTTCAAGCTCAACAACCAGCTCCCGATGGACCGGGCGGGCGGCAGCGGCTCGCAGGCCTCGCTGGAGTCCGGGCTCAAGGTGCTGCGCGAGGGCAACTCGCTGGGCATCTATCCGGAGGGCACCCGCAGCCCCGACGGCAAGCTCTATCGCGGCCGGACCGGTGTGGCCCGTCTGGTCCTCGAATCCGGAGCTCCCGTCATCCCGGTCGCGATCATCGGCACGGACAAGATCTCGCCCGCAGGTCGTCTGCTGCCGAAGTTCACCCGCGTCGGCGTCGTCTTCGGCGCGCCGATGGACTTCTCCAAGTACGAAGGCCTGCCGACGGACCGCTTCCTGCTCCGGTCGATCACCGATGAGATCATGTACGAGATCATGCGGCTGTCGGGCCAGGAGTACGTCGACAAGTACGCGTCGACAGTGAAGACCAAGCTCCTGACCTCTGCCAAGCCCAAGAAGTCAGACGAGGCGTAGGCTGTTCGAATACTGCGGTAACGGCGACACGCGCAAATCGTTACCTT
>JAPSIC010000118.1 GCA_031179165.1 Brevibacterium sp. | reverse complement strand
GGAATCGAACGCCGGACAGGCGGATTCTCGGTGCGGTCGGAGGACGGCGACACTGTCGACGGAGACGTCGTCATCGTCGCGGCCGGGGGATGGCTGCCGAGCATGCTGGGTGATCTTGCCCTGCCGTCCGGCTTCATCGAATCCTTCCCGAAGCTCGAGGTGCGACAGGAGCAGGCCTTCCACCTGCCGTACCGGGAAGGGTTCGGCGGGGGTTCCCGTGGAGGCGATGCGGCGTCAGAAGCGCAGGCGGCGATCTGGCCGACCTCCATCCACATGACTCCGGAGATCATCACCTACAGTCTTCCCGGCGGTCGCGATGCCGGCTTCCGAGGGCAGAAGCTCGCCGAGTTCAATGGGGGACCGGTGATCGGCTCCGCGCTCGACCAGGACGGTCGGATCCGCCCGGAGATGCGCGAGAAGATGATCGACTACGCCACGCGATACCTGCCCGGAGTGGACCCCGAGCCCTTTGCGGAGACCACCTGTCTGTTCACCAACACCGCCTCGGAGGACTTCGTCATCGACGAGGCGGACGGCATCGTCGTGGTCTCGGCATGCTCGGGACACGGTGCGAAGTTCGCCCCGCTGCTCGGCGAGTTCGCCGCCGACCTCGCCACCGGAACCGGAACCGTGCCCGAGCAGTTTCGGGTGGCCGCGCACAGGGGGCTGTGAACGCCGGGGCGGGATCGCGGCCCGGAGGGCGAACACCTGGTCGGGTGAGCGGTTCGGAGGGTGAACGCCGGGTCGGATGCGCGGTTCGAAGGTGTGGGCAACTGTTCGGTTGCGCAGATGAATGTCCAAAGTGCTTGGAATTCGCCACCGCTTGTGATTCACTGATAGTGATTGCATATCGCAACTCCCTTGGAGGGGTCCACCATGTTCAATCGCATTCTCGCCAGCTGCACGGTTGCAGACCTGGAGCGCGCCGAAGAGTGGTACACCCGGGTCTTCGACTGCGAGCCCGATGCCCGTCCGATGGCCGGACTGCTCGAGTGGCATCTTGGGAGCGACTTCGGGGTTCAGGTTTGGTGTGACCCCGACAGGGCCGGGCACTCGTCGCTTGTGTTGGGAGAGACGGACCTGGACACTGCGGCCGCGCGACTTTCCGCTGCTGGGATCGACCACGGCGGCCCGGAGCCCGGAGGCGGTGCTCGCATCCTCCAGCTCACCGATCCCGACGGCAACACCGTTGTGCTGTTCGGGGCGTGAACCGGAGAAGAAGGATCGCCTCGGCGATGGCGTTCTCAGATCCAGCCTTCGCGGCGGGCGTCATGCAGGGCCTCCGCGCGGTTGCGGGCACCCAGCTTGCCGATGGCGCTCGAGAGATAGTTGCGCACGGTGCTCGGTGACAGGTAGAGCTCGGCGGCGATGTCGGCGATCGGAGTGCCCCCGTCGGAAGCGGTGAGCACCTGGACTTCGCGTTCCGTCAGCGGATTCTCACCGGCACTGAGGGCCTGAGCGGCCAGCAGGGGATCGACGACGCTGTCGCCTCGAACGACTCGGCGGATCGCCTCGGCGAGGGTGTCGACGGGGTCGTCCTTGACGAGGAAACCGCGGGCACCGGCGTCCATCGCTCGGCGCAGGTACCCGGCCCGCCCGAAGGTCGTGACCACGATGATGGCGATGTCTCCGTCGCCGGTCCCTGACTGGTCGGCGGGCCTGGCATGGGCGCTCGCCGCGTTGATGTCGGCGCTTCCCTGCTTGTCACCGGCGCTCGCCTCATTGATGTCGGCAATAGCCTCGAGTCCGCTCTTGCCCGGCAGTTCGATGTCGAGCAGAACGACATCGGGCTTCTGCTCGCGGACCACGGCGGCCACCTCATCGCCGCGACCGGCCTCCCCGACGACGGTGAGATCGTCTTCCAGCTCGAGCAGACTGATCAACGCCGAGCGCATCATGGTCTGGTCCTCGACCACGACGATCCTGATCATGGTGAGCCCTCCTCGTGAGGCGTTCCCGGAGACCTGCGTTGCAGGTGTTCTGGCCGGTCAGACTTGTACTCGGTTCTGCTCGAGGCGTGCTCTGAGTCTGTGGGGACTCGCGCCGTAGATTTGGGGACTCGCACCGTCAGCGTGAACCCGTGGTCGTCGGAGCGGAGGCGCACGGTCCCGCCCAACCGTTCGGCTCGCTCGCGCAGTCCCCGCAGTCCTGAGCCGGATTCCGCCCCACGCGCACCGCGCCCGTTATCGGTGACCTCGATCTCGGCGTGCTCACTGCCTCCACCGACCCGCACGCTGCAGTGATCGGCATGGGCATGGCGCAGCACGTTGGTGGTCGCTTCGCGCACCACCCAGGCGAACAGCACATCGATGGGCCGGTCGAGCCGAGGCAGGGGGCTTGTGGCCTCCACGCTCACTCCCGCATCCTCGAGGACGCCGATCGCCCGGGAGAGTTCGTCGTCGAGCCGGAGCTCGCGATATCCGGCAACCGCCTGGCGCACGTCCGAGAGGGCGACGCGACCGATGTCCTCGATGCCCCGGGCGTGGGAGACCGCGACCTCGGGTTGGGTCTTGGCGAAGCGACGGACCGCCTCGGCCTTCACCACGATCACCGACAGCGTGTGGCCGAGCAGGTCGTGCAGGTCTCTGGCGAAGCGCTGGCGTTCCTCGGCGACCGCGACTGCGGCCAGACGACGACGGGTCACGCGAAGCTCGCCGACCACTCCGGTCAGATAGCGGATCAGATAGGTGCTTGCCCCGGCCATCACGCTGGCGAAACCGAACAGCAGCGCATTGCCCAGTGACATGGTGGCGAACCCCTCGGCGAGGGCGCCGCTGATCGACAGGCCCATGACGAAGCCGAGTGCGGCCCGGAGGTGGATCGCCGTCGCCGCCGCGATGGCCAGCAGCGGGTAGAGGAAGCCCTGGGATCCGCCCGAGACGACGAACTGGAGGACGATGAGCACCGTCAGCCCGGCCACGCACAGCTCACCCGCCCATTCCGGCAGTCGACTGGTCGAGACGACCACCGTGACGACATACCAGACGGCGATGGCCAGATGGATGACCAATGTGATCCCGTCCCCGGCCATCGCGCTGGTGAGGATCGGTGCCAGCATGAGCACCGGCAGCCAGATCAGGGCGAACCACGGCCCGCGCGGCTGCGCCAGCCAGCGGATGACTCCGGCGTCCACATCCGGTGGACAGTCGTTCCGGTGGTCGAGCGGTCTGTCGGCCGAGAGAGTGCGGTCGTTCATGATCTCCTCCACTGCGTACGTTACTCGTGTGACCCTGTTGAAGGGCCGTCGTCGCAGCCCGCGGTTGCTCGATGAGGGCTTGCTCGATGAAGGGGTGCTCGGTGAGCGCTTGCTCGATGGCAACGCGCGCCCGCTTGAGCAGACCCTGCGCCCGCTTGAGCGCCCCTGTTGTGGTCGGTCGCCGAGGCGGGGAGGGGATCTTGCTGTTGCGGTTCCGGTGGCACCGTGAGCCGGAGGCCGATGATCACTGTCGCGCCGACGCCGAGGTGCAGCAGCTCGAGCACGAGCAGCTGGGCGCCGGCGGCGCCAGACAGCGGCGGGGCCGCGAGTGATGCGAGAAGGACTCCAACTCCGATGATCGTCCACACCCGTACACCTCGATCAATCCGCCGCAGTGCGGCGAGCAGGGCCCACGCGGCACCACCGCTGAGCGCAGAGGCCACCACGATGTTCCCGGGGCCGACGGTGGTTCCGGTTGCAATTATCGCGAGGGAGACTCCTCCGATGGGGACCGCGAGAATCCATATGGTGAGTCCCGCCAGCGCGGCCGAGGCGATTACGGCAAGGGCCTCGATCCAGGTGCGATGCTGCGCCGGGGACGGAACTGGTGTCTCGATCGACTTGGCGTCGGTGGAGATGCCAGTCGGCCTGGAGGTGTTGGCTGTCCGGGGGTTGATGGGATCGTTCTTCATGATCGTCTCCTGATGTCTCGACCTCAAGGAACTCGCGTGCCGGAGGTCGATTCTCGGCGTCGATTGCGGTGTTCGATCGTGGTGTTTCGCAGCTGCTTCGACGCTATCGGGACCTTGGTGAAGAGGAGTAGGGTGCACGATCCTGAGTGGGGAATGACATTCGTCCTGCGGTCAGCGTCCGCTGTCAAAGGCAGCCGTCGCCCCGAACCCTGACACTCCGACAAGCATCTGTGTCAGGGTCATGTTTCTGCGTCAGTGCCGCACGATAGCCTGAGCACAGGTACAAACACCATCAGCAATGAAGAAGGACTGGATCTGAATCGAAGCACCCGATCGCGAGAAAGAATCGATACGAAATAGGAGAAATACGTAGACGTATTCGATTTTATTGGCTAGACTGTCGCTTAAGCGGCAACAGAGTAGTTGACGAACGGAAACGAGAAGATGACTCTCACCCCCGACCGAAAGCATCAGAGGCAGAGCAAAGACGCCGACTCTGACGCGGGGCAGGGGACTGCCGGAGCACCAGGGGTGCCACCCGGCGCACCTGCTGAGAGTGGCGGTGCCGAGGTGCCGACATGGAAGCAGCTGCTTGAGGGCGCGGGACTGAACCTCACCGATCATCCCCTTGCCGCCGAATTCGACGTCCCTGCCGATCCGCTCGCTGGTGACGAAAGCGAGGAGTCGCCGGACGTCTCTGCTGACACTGCCGACGAGGGAGGATTGCCGAACTCCGTCGATGAACGCGCGAGTGAGCACACCGGTGAACCGCCGTGGGGTGGTCGATCTCTCTGGGATGCCATCAACGACGATCCTGCCGCCAGGGCAGAAGCCCAGCGCATCTCCGCGGAACGCGATGCCGAGATCCGCGCCCGCCAACAGCAGGCAGATGAAGCTGCCCGAAGCGCTCAAGTCGAAGCCGCTTCTGGAGACTCCGTTTGGGGGACATCCCGCGATCTGGCCGAGTGGGATGCAGAAGACCGAGACGCCATCAGAGCTGAAGAGGCTCGCGACGACGGCGCAATTGGGAAGCCCCGGCCGACCTCCACGCCGCGGGCATCAGAACGGCACGCGACAGATGGGCCGGCCGAACAGCACGATATATGCGCTGCAGGTGGGCGCGAGGTTGAGCAGCGGACCCAGGCAGGAGCCGCCCATCCGCTGCTCTCGGACGAGGCCTGGGCCCACCTGTCAGAGTTCGCGCCAGAAGTCACCGATGCCATCACGGCTCTGGGCTCCCTTGCCAGTGGACTGCATTCGTTCGACCGACCGATGGGCCCCGAGGACGCGGTCACGGTCCTCGACGGAATTGAGACGATCGATCGGCTGACCGAATCTCTGTCAGCGATCGTGCTGTCGGTGTTCGAGCGGTGCGGGACACCGAGGGACTTCGGGGCGAAGACCACGAAAGCGCTGGTGGAGAACCGGTTGCACGTCTCCGGACGGGAAGCCTCCCGCCGCGTCGGCCTGGCCGACGCGTTGGGCAAGAGAGTCGACTTCTCCGGACAGTCATTGGACCCGAAGTTCCCTCTCGTCGCGGCCGGTCTCATGAACGGGACCCTGTCGGCCATTCAGGCGGGAATCATCGTCCAGTGCTTGAAGAAGCTGCCGGCCCGGGTCGGTGCCGAAGAGCGGGAGCAGGCGGAGAAGCTCCTCGTTGAGCACGCTCCCGGTGTGCGGGTGCGCGATATCCGAGTGCTCTTCGAGGAGATCCTCGCCTGGGCCGATCCCGATGGCGATCAGCCGGACGAAACTCCCGCTCGGGACGAGTACTGTGTCAATCTGCGGGCCCGTGAAGACGGAGCCTGGATCCTCAATGGTCTTCTCGATCCCGTGACCGGTGGGATCATGCACGGTCTGCTGACCTCTCGTATCACGGCCGGTGCCGGTGCCGCTTCGACCGCGACCACCGGATCGGACCTGGCTGCTGCGGTGGTGGAAGTGTTCGACGCGGTGCTGACAGGGGATCGTCACGACGCGATCGACCCCAGTGTCATCGGTGAACTCGCCGACCCCGAGCAGAGCCGCGGGGAGCGTGAGGACGGCACCCCGGTGCCGGTGGGGCTCGAATTGCCCAGCGTTCGGACCCGGATCTACGAACGCTTCGCCACCCTGGTCTCGCGAATCGAGATGAAGCGTGCCGGCATCGGTGCTCCGTACGCTTTGGTCGTGACGGCGAAGGCCGAGGACCTCGCAGAACGAACCGGACGGGCCGAAACGGGCGCGGACACCGCGTTCCCGATCGCCACGGCGGCAGCCGAGGGTCTCAACGGCGCGGTGTTCTTCCATCTCATGAGTGAGAAGGCCCGAACGGTTGAAGTGCAGACAGAGAAGCGCTTTGCCAACGCGAAGCAGCTGGCGATCCTCGCGGCTCGAGATCAGGGATGCTCCTTCCCGGGATGCGACACTCCGCCGGGGTGGTGCGACGCTCACCATGTCGTGCCCTGGGCAGAGGGCGGGAAGACCGATGTCAACAACCTCACCCTCGCGTGCGGTGCTCATCACCACCTGATCGACCGGTCGGACTGGTATGCCGTGATGCTCAAGGATGGACGACCGGCATGGGTTCCGCCGACAACCGTCGACCCGGCGCGGGAGCCGATCCTGCATGCCCGATTCATCGTGCGCGGGATCGCCGACACTCTCTTCGATTAGCTGCCTGTCAGGAACTCAGGGGACAGGTCTGCCCATCTCGCGACTCATGGCACGATCTGCCACGTACTCCGCTGAATGCCGCCACGCAGCGCCGAGATCGAACATACTGTTGGCATGAGCACTCCGTCTGAGATCTCAGTCGCCACACCGAGGGACGCGGAGACGGTGACCCGTCTGCAGATTGACTTCGACACCGAATTCGATTCTCCGACCCCGCCCTTCGAGGTGCTGCTGCGGCGTTACCGCTCATTGCTCGAGCACCCGGACGCCTTCGTCCTGCTCGCCGGACGGGCGGAACAGCCCTCCGGGTTCGCCCTCATCACGCTGCGTCCGACCATCTACTGCGACGGTCCGCTGGCTGTTCTCGACGAACTGTACGTGCTGCCGACTCTGCGCGACCGCGGAATCGGCACTCAGCTGCTGCAGAGGGCGATCGACGAGGTGCTCGCCCGCGGCGGCGGTCAGATGCACATCAACGTGGACGAGATCGACACCGGCACCCGGCGGTTCTACGATCGCCACGGTTTCGTGAACATCGAGCCCGGCACCGACTACCGCATGCTCTGCTACATCCGGGAGCTCGAGGAGTTCTGAGCTGGTCGACAGCCGGCCGAGCTGGAGGAGCCCCGAACCCCGGTCTTCAGCCGGCCGAGCTGGAGGAGCCCCGAACCCCGGTCTTCAGCCAGCCGACATCGAGGTCCCCTGCGCCCCGGTCATTACCGGGCCGGCATCGAGGCATCATGAGCCCCCGCCATCACTGGCCGACGTCGGAAGGATCCGCCGGACTGATCCCCGGCAGCTCAATCGGATCGAGGTGGCGCAGCCTCCCTCAGCCACCGGTCGACATCGGCACTGAAATCCTCGGGGGATTCCACAGGTACGAGGTGGCCCGTGCCGGGAAAACGAGTGACGCCATCTGATTCTGGGATCAGCCGGTGCAGTTCGTCCGCCTGTTCCGGCGCTATCCATGGATCGGCCTCGCCCCAGCCGATGTGCACTCGACATCTGACCTGGTCAAGGCGCGCAGCGATTGGTTCGGTGTGCTCCTGTTTGAGACTGGCGATCTGCCGATAGAACGCAGTCTGGCCGGCTGGCGTCAACCAGGGTTCGCTGAGCTTCTCAACCCAATGTCCGGGAAGTCGGGCGCTGCCGGCGCCGACGACATAGGCCCGAACCAAGGCGGCGTGCAGCTCAGGCGGAAGCGCGGCGAAGACCGCTTCGTTGTCGGCCACGAGCCGGAAGAACGGTGACCCCCACGGGGAGAGCGTGACAATGTCGAGGAGATACAAGGCTCGGAAGTCGACGCCTTCGCGAAGATGGGCTCCGAGGGCCACCGCCCCGCCGATGTCGTGCGCGATGACCAGTGGTTCGTGCAATCCCCAATGGTCGATCAGGGCAGCCAACCGAGAACTCTGCGTGGGCAGGCCGAGAGTCGGCGTCGCCTCGGCGGGAGTGTCATGCGAGGACGATGAGCCCGGACTCAAGCCAGATGCATCTCGGGAATCCGGCGCTGGGTCGCTCGGGATTGACCTACCGTAGCCGGGCATGTCCCAGAGGAACACGCGGTGGCTCCGTCCGAGGTGAGCCGCCAACGGCATCCACATCTGAGCCGACCACGGAGTGCCATGACAGACGACGATCTCACGCCGCGGGGATACGGAACGTGGGTACAGGGAGCAACTGACTATCTCTGCACCGTCGACAGTGACGACCTCCGATCGGGCGACGACGTTGTCGGGCAGGTCGTCGGAGGAGATCCCGGCGCCGAATGGCTGGGCGGCGCTGCGTTGGTCTGCGATCATGGGTTCGAGCGTAGAACTTCAGGTTGACCTGAAGGCAAGTGGGTCGACCTGAGGACAAGAGGGCAGGATGGGCGAATGAGGATCGGTCAGGCGGCGGTTGCCCTGGGCATCCCCGCGCATGTGCTGCGCCATTGGGACGACGAAGGTGTTGTGGTGCCAGATCGTTCGGCGACCGGGCACAGACTCTATTCCGAGGAGCATCTCGGGCGCTGCCGGATCGTGCGTTCCTGCCAATCTGTGGGAATGAGCCTGGCCGAGATCCGCGTCGTGCTCGACCGCCGGGCGGCTGACAGGAACGCGATCCTCGGTGCTCGCCTCGGCCAGATCCGACGGCAGAGGCAGGAGCTCGCCGCGGCGGAGGCCTTCCTCGTCCATGTCCGCGAATGCACGCACGATCTCATGACCCGCTGTCCAGGATGCGCGAGCTACGCCGAGGGGTGAGGAGCATTTGCGGGGCGGACGATGCCGCCTGTCGTCTCCTCGCGAGTGTTGCGAAAGACGAAACTCGATGCGTATGACGCAAAATGATCTCGTGATCTGCGCCACAAATCCGGCGGCACGGGGCATGATGGCCTTATGAACGTTGATCTGGAAATCGCACTTGCCGCCGAGCTCGATCCCATCGTCGATGTCGCCGCCGAACTGGGTCTGGATCCCGGGCAGATCATCCCCTACGGATGGACCAAGGCCAAGGTGCCCATCGAGGTCCTCGACGAAGCCGCGACGAGGACCAGCGACGGCAGACTCATCCTCGTCACCGCCATGAGCCCGACCCCCGCGGGGGAGGGCAAGACCACCACGAGCATCGGCCTGGCCGACGGACTCAACGAACTCGCCCGGCAGAAGCCGGAAGTCGGCACGGCAGTCCTCGCTCTGCGCGAGCCCAGCATGGGGCCGGTGTTCGGGATGAAGGGCGGAGCCGCCGGCGGAGGGCATGCCCAGGTGGTGCCGATGGAGGACATCAACCTCCACTTCACCGGCGACTTCGCGGCTATCGCGGCGGCGAACAACCTCGCCGTGACCATGCTCGACAACCACATCCACCACGGCAACGCCCTCGACATCGACGTCCGTCGGATCCATATCCGCCGCGTCGTCGACCTCAACGACCGGGCACTGCGCAATGTCACCATCGGCCTTGGCGGGATCAATGGGGGAGTGCCGCGCGAAGACCACTTCGACATCGTCGTCGCCAGCGAGGTCATGGCGGTGTTCTGCCTGTCCACCTCCGTGGCCGACCTCAAGGAGCGCCTCGGCCGGATCGTGCTCGCCCACAGCCGCTCGCGGGAGCCGATCACCGTCGCCGACATCGGCGCCGCCGGGGCGATGACCGCCCTGCTGCGCAACGCGCTCTCGCCCAACCTCGTGCAGAGCCTTGAGCATTCGCCGGCGTTCATCCATGGCGGACCGTTCGCCAACATCGCCCACGGCTGCAACAGCCTGCTCGCGACGAGGGCCGCGATGACCCTCGGCGACTGGGCCATCACCGAGGCGGGATTCGGCGCCGATCTGGGTGCGGAGAAGTTCCTCGACATCAAATGCCGTGCCGCCGGGATCTGGCCCTCGGCCGTGGTCGTCGTCGCAACCCTGCGGGCGCTGAAGTACCACGGAGGCGTCGAGGTCGCACACGTCGAGACGCCGAACGTCGAGGCGGTGCTCGCCGGGATGAGCAACCTCGAACACCACTGCCAGAACCTGCTCAACATCTACGGACTGACCCCGGTCGTGTGCTTCAACCGGTTCCCGACCGACACGAACGAGGAGATGGCCGCCGCGATCGAGCACCTGCGGAAGCAGGGCATCGCCGCCGTCGAGTCGACCCACTGGGCCGATGGTGGCAAGGGTGCGCTGGCCCTCGCCGAGGCGGTCGTCGAGGCAGCAGGTGACGCCGGGGACGCGGACGGTGCCGGATCCCGGGCACGGTACAGCTACGATCTCGACCTGTCGCTCGAGGACAAGATCCGCACCGTCGCTCAACGGATCTACGGTGCCGCCGACATCGACCTGCCGGCCCCCGTCAGACGCAAGCTCGAGCAGTTCACCGACGAGGGATACGGTGGCGCCCCGATCTGCATCGCCAAGACCCAGTACTCGCTGAGCACCGATCCGAAGCTGCGCGGGGCTCCGAAGGGTCACACCATCGTGGTCCGCGACGTGCGACTGTCCGCCGGCGCGGGATTCGTCGTCGTCATCGCCGGTGACATCATGACGATGCCGGGACTGCCGAAGGAACCATCGGCGTTCAAGATCGACGTCGATGAGAG
>JAPSIC010000117.1 GCA_031179165.1 Brevibacterium sp. | reverse complement strand
CTGCGGCGAACCAACCGAGCCGTGGAGAACGTGCGCCTGCGCTCGGCCGCCATCGAGAACAGGGCGGATCAGCTGACCAAGGAGCAGCTGAAGCTCATCCGGATCCTGCGTCATCAGAACCGGGCGGAGATCAGCGGAGGGGCCGGGTCGGGGAAGACCTATCTGGCGCTGATGAAGGCCCGCGCCCTGACCCAGTCCGGCGCGAAGGTGGCACTCATGTGCTACTCGCGAGGTCTGGGCCGGTTCCTCCAGCTCTTCACGGCGCAGTGGCCCGAGGAGGACCGGCCGACCTTCGTGGGATTGTTCCATGACCTGCCGGTGCTGTGGGGCGCGGCCGATGGCAGCGACGACGATTCGGAGTACTGGGAGCAGAATCTGCCGCGACAGCTCAAGGACCTTGCGGATGAACGGCCCCGCCGCGAGCTGTTCGACGCGATCGTCATCGACGAGGGGCAGGATTTCAGCCTCCTGTGGTGGGAGGCTGTGCAGTCGTGCCTGCGCAATCAGGTCGAAGGGACGCTGTACGTCTTCACCGATGAGAGACAGAGGATCTTCGATCGGCAGGGCGAGTCACCGATCACCATGAACCCGATCCAGCTCGACGAGAACCTGCGGAACGCCGAACAGATCGTCGCCGGCTTCGCCGATCTCGCGCTGGAGCCGCCGATCGCGCGCAACGGTCCCGGCGAGGGGATCGAATGGGTCGAGGTCGATCCCGACGACGCGATCGCCGAGGCGGACGCGCAGGTCGAAGCGCTCATGGACGCAGGGTGGAACCCCGGTGACATCGCCCTGCTCACGACGGGCAGCAGGCATCCCGTGCAGCGGGAGATCGTCGAGACCGAAGGGCAGTCGGCGTATTGGGATCAGTTCTTCGCCGCCGAAGATGTCTTCTACGGGCATGTCCTCGGCTTCAAAGGGCTCGAGCGGCCCGTCATCGTTCTCTGCATCAACGGGTTCCGGGATCCTGCCCGTGCCTTCGACATGCTCTACGTCGGCATGTCACGGGCGACGACCAAACTCGTCGTCGTTGGGGAGATCGGAGTGCTGGACGGCGTATGCAGCCGGTGAGTTCGTCACTCACCCATGCGAGGGCTCCACTCCGACGAACACCTCCTCGGCGATCTCGAGCACCGAAGTCAGGGCCGCGCTGCAGTGGTCGTCCCGATACGCGAGGTAGACCATCATCGATTCATCCGGCAGATCAAGGGGCAGTGTGACCGTTCCGATCTCCGGATTGGCCTTGGCCACCGAATCGTAGGTGATCGTGATGCCCATTCCCGCCCGGATCAGCGCCCTGATCGTCTGCGAGTCAGGCCCTTCCTGCACGATACGGGGAGAGAAGCCCGCCTGATGGCACAGACGGATCATCGTCTCGCGCAAGGACGAGTTGGGATGTGAGGGCATCGAGACGAAATCGTCCTCGGCCAGCTCCTCGACCTTCACGAACTTCCGGTTGGCCAATCGGTGCCCTTCCGGCACCGTGACCGCAGGATGCTCGATGAGCACGGGACGACCGGTGATCTGCGGCGGTCGACTGCGCCACCGCACGAGCGCCAAGTCCAAGCTCCCGTCGATCAGCCGCGAGACCGCCTCGTCGGCGTAGATGCTCGACTCCAGGACGAACGAGACGCCCGGATTGACCTCCGTCGATGCGGCGACGAGGTCCGCCGCGAGATCACGGGTCGATGACCGGGAGAAGCCGAAATTCACCACCCCGTACTCCCCGGTTTCGGCGCGGCGAACCGAATCGAGTGCGGTGCGCTCAAGTTCGAGCATGCGCTTCGCCGGTTCGACCAGTGCTCTTCCGGCGTCGGAAAGCTGTACTTGGCGGGTGGTGCGATTGAACAGGGAAACCCCCAGGTCCTCCTCGAGCTGACGGATCAACCGGCTCAGAGGCGGTTGCGCCATTCCCAGCCGCTCAGCCGCACGACCGAAATGCAGTTCCTCGGACAGAACGATGAACACCTTGATCTGATGCATCTCCATAGCGCCAATTTCTCCCTGCTGTGGTCGCCGCCGCGCTCGGCGGAATGCCCTGCGAGCCTGATGCGCCGGGTGCTATTATTGCACTCACACGCATTAATTAGAACTCATTACTGCCAGAAGTGGTATCGTCAGTTGAGCGAAGCCGATGCCCCCAGGGTATTCGCCCTCCGATGACGCAGCGAATCAAGGAAGAACGCGCATGAGAACCGAAGAATCCGTCGGCGAGGCCCTCTCTCGAGAGGGCTCAGGACCTTTGTCAGGACTGATAGTCCTCGACCTGTCACGGGTTCTCGCAGGCCCTTACTCCACCATGATGCTCGCCGATCTCGGCGCGACGGTGATCAAGGTGGAATCTCCGACCGGCGATGACACGCGTCAGTGGAGTCCCCCGGTCCGCGACGAGGACTCTACGTACTACTTGTCGATCAACCGCAACAAGTTCGACGTCGTCCTCGATTTCACCGATCCGGAGGATCTTCGGGTCGCGCGAAAGCTGGCACTGCACGCCGACATCATCGTCGAGAACTTCAAACCCGGATCCCTGGCCAGGTTCGACCTCGACTACGAATCCGTGTCCGGTGACAATCCCACCGTCATCTACGCGTCCGTCACCGGCTTCGGCTCCCACAATCCCCTGCCGGGCTATGATCTGCTCGTCCAAGGGCTGTCCGGATTCATGAGCGTCACCGGCGAGCGGGGTGGCCCCAGCTACAGGGCAGGAGTGGCCGTCTTCGACGTCATCACGGGTCTGCACACGACTGTCGGCATCCTCGCCGCCCTCCAGCACCGGGTCCTGACCGGAGAGGGTCAACTGGTCGAGACGAACCTGCTCTCCTCGGCGCTGTCCGGTCTGGTGAACCAGACCTCGGCCTACGCCGCCGCCGGCGTCACGCCCACCCGGATGGGCAACGGCCACCCCAGCCTCTACCCCTACCTCCCGCTTCCGACCAAAGAAGGCGAACTCATCATCGCGGCGGCAAACGACCGTCAGTTTGCCACGTTGGCGTCCGGTGTCGGTCGCGCCGACTGGGTCGAGGACGACCGATTCGCTCAGGCAGCGAACCGCAATCGCAATCGCGACGCCCTCGAACCTCAGCTCATCGCCGCCCTGAGCACGCGAACGGCTCAGGAATGGTTCGACATTCTCACCGAGGCAGGACTCCCCTGCGCCCCGATCAACACAATCGCTCAGGGCATGGAATATGCGGAGCAGCTCGGCCTCGATCCCATCGTTCCGACCGGCAGGGACGAGCGCGTGATTCCCACCATCCGCAATCCGATCTCCCTGTCCCGCTCCCAGGTCACCTACGATCTCGCTCCACCCGAACTGGGAGCCGACTCAGAGGCCGTTCGCGCCTGGGTCGAGCAGCTGTAAGTCATCAGCGATTGGTTCCGTTGCAGGCACGCTCGATGCCGACCTATCCGAATACCATCTGAAAGAGAGTTCTCCATGGACAAGGAAGACTTGAACGCGATCCTGGGGACGGTCCGCGATTTCGTCCGGGAGAAAGTCGTTCCACTCGAGCTCGAGATCGAAGCCGATGACGTCATTCCCGACTCGATCATCGAGGAGGCCGCGCACATGGGGCTGTTCGGCTGGGCCCTGCCGCAGGAATTCGGCGGATTGGGGCTCAACGCCTACGAGGATGCACTGCTGGCGATTGAACTCGGCTACACGACCCCGGCCTTCCGATCTGTGTTCGGAACGAACAATGGCATCGCCGGGCAGGTCCTCGTCAACTACGGAACCCCGGCTCAACAGCAGGACTGGCTGCCTCGGCTGGCCAGCGGCGAGGTGATCGCCTCATTCGCCCTGACGGAGCCCGAGGCGGGTTCGGATCCCTCGGGACTGCGCACACGTGCACAACGAGCCGGTGATGATTACATCATCTCCGGTTCGAAACGGTTCATCACGAACGCCGAAGCATCGGACGTCCTCGTCGTCTTCGCGCGGACCGACCCCGAGGCCGCCGGAAGCAAGGGGATCTCGGTATTCCTCGTTCCCACCTCGGCGCCGGGCGTGAGCATCGGGCCGCATGATCGCAAGATGGGACAGGCAGGGGCCTGGACCTCGGAGATTCACTTCGACGGCGTCAGGGTCCCCGCAGCCAACCTGATCGGAGGCGAGGAGGAGAAGGGCTTCCACGCCGCGATGGCCTCACTCAACAAGGGCCGACTTCACATCGCCGCGATCTGCGTGGGCCAGGCCATCCGCATCCTTGACGAATCCGTCGCGTACGCCCAAGAAGCGAAGCAGGGCGGCGAGCCGATCTCGCGGTTTCAGCTGGTCCAGGCCATGCTCGCTGAGATGTACACGGACATCGCCGCGGCCAAGGCCATGGTGCTTGCGAGCTCCGAACGCTGGGATGCCGAAATCGATCGCAAACTGGGCCCGAGCTCGTCAAAGCTGTTCGCCTCCGAGATGCTCGCGCGGGTCGCCGACCACGGCGTGCAGATTCAAGGTGGAATGGGCTACATGCGCGAATCCGCGGTCGAGCGCTTCTACCGCCACGCGCGACTGTTCCGCATCTACGAGGGAACGTCCGAGATCCAGAAGCTCGTCATCGCCCGACAGCTGTTCAAGGGCGCGCACACACCGGTGCTCGACTTCTGACCAGCCATCGTCGGGGAGGGCGTCGAACCGGAGTGGCCCGACGCCCTCGTACCAGCCCTCAGTTCTCCCCGTCGGCCCGAGCGCTCCCCGTCGCCCCGAGCACGCGGAGCCGAACTGCGGCGGTCAGAGTCCTGCCTGTTTCTGCCAGTCCGCCCAACCCTGCGGAATCTCGTCCTTCTTCGGGTCGGTGTCCATGAATTCCGACCATTCCCGTTGCAGTCGCTCGCCTCTTTCGACCAGCTCGTCGTTGCGCCTCTGAGCCTCTTCGGTCCAGCGACCGTTCTCTTTGAGCCAGGCGATCGTGCCAGGATGGTACGGAACCACCCTCGGCATCACTTCCACTTCCGCAGGATTCCACCTCGGGGTGTTCATCGTCGAGGACTCGTACTTGGGAAACGTCGAGGCCATCGAATCCACCAGCTTGCGCACCTCATCCGAGGGAGCATCGGCGTAGCTGGCAATGGGAAGCGTGTAGACGAATCCGTGCGTCGACTGCCCCTCCCTCTGCCCGGGAGCGTTCTCGAACGGCAGAATACTCAGCTGCGGAGCGAGTTCGCTCACACGAGCCACCGCGGGCTCGTCATTCGGGTCGAGCTCGAGCCAACTGACCTCGACCTTGGACTCGAGCTCGAACAGCGACGAACCGTAGACCTGATGGTAGAGGGTGTCGATCTGTCCGGATTCGAGCGCCGCCGGCTGCTCGGAATACGACATCTCGACGAGCTCGACATCATTGAACGTCAACCCGCCATAGGCGAGGTAGGCTTCGATCTTCCCATTCACGGAAGGGTTGGCGGTGACGTGGGGAACCTTCTTCCCCTTGAGGTCCGCTGGGGTGCGAATGCCATCGGACTTCCGGGTCAGCATCGAATGCGGGGACAGGGGCGCCCAGACTACTCGCAGATCCTGTGGCCCCCAGTTCTCGCTGGCGAATTCGTTCTTCGCCTCGAATCCGAAGATGTACTCATCACCGAGGCGAGCCATGTGTGCGATGCCCGCCTTCATCGGTGCCAACCGTCCGATTGCCGTGTCCGAGGTGATGATTCGCAGCCGGGCTCCGGTGTCGGTGGACACGGCATCGGTGACGGCAGCAAGATCCGCGTATGTTGCCGTCCCAGTTCCATAGGTCGCGAAGACCAGAGGGTCGCGAATCCCGTTGACCGTCTTGGTCGCCGGGGCACAGGCAGAGACCACCATGGTCACGGCCAGAAGGATGGCTGTCAGTGCTCGGAACTTCATTGTTCGGCCTTTCGGAGTGCGGTGCCCGGAGGCGGGAACGACGCGACTGTGGTCGCGGACGCACCATCAATACTAAGATCAATTGCAGAATATATTGATCTAGATTATTGTCTGAATCGGAATATATGCAAGAGTGTTCGATCGCCCGGATCGGAAGCAACAGCACATTTCAAGGACGAAAACTGTGATCAGCGAACCCGGGCCCGGCACGTCACCACACTGCCGTGAACGCTGACGAATCTCGAAAAAGCTGAGGAACGACCATGAACGTTCGTGTCACCCCGGTCTGGAGAACAGTGGTCATCTCGCTCACCATCGTCGGTGTGCTGGTGGCCATGAACCAGGCGTTCTTCTGGAATCCGGGCGGATTCTCTCTGCTGGAGAACGCGTACATGTATACGGTTCTCGCGGCATTCCTGCCCATCGTGTTCATCATCTTTCCGATCCACAGGTCCCATCGGGACAGACCGCTGCCGGTCTACGATATGGCTCTGGCCGCGATTGCTCTCGTCACCTGCCTGTACTTCGCGTTCAATGCGGAGAACATCGTCACTCTGGGATGGGATTACGCACCTGTACCGGCGGCTTCGGTGCTGTCATTCGTCTTCTGGATTCTCGTGCTCGAGGCCCTTCGGCGCACGGCGGGACTCGTCGTCACGCTCATCGCCCTGCTGTTCTCGCTGTACCCGATCTTCGCCGGACTGATTCCGATCTCATTCCTTCAGGGGATCCCCTTCGACATCGTCACCGCTGCCCAAATCCATGCCATGGGAGTCGATTCGATTCTCGGACTCCCGCTGCAGACCGGCGCGACCATCCTCATCGGGTTCCTGCTCTTCGGTGTCGCACTCCAACATTCGGGCGGGGGCACCTTCTTCTACGAACTGGCGATGGGGTTGTTCGGGCGGTATCGCGGCGGCTCTGCCAAAGTTGCAGTCCTCTCCTCGGCCTTCATGGGGATGATGAGCGGCTCGGCGGTGTCGAACGTGCTCACGACGGGACCGATGACCATTCCAGCGATGAAGAAGGCAGGTTTCACCGGACGGTATGCGGCCGGAATCGAAGCCACTGCGGCCACAGGCGGAACGATCACTCCCCCGATCATGGGCACTGCGGCCTTCCTCATGGTCTCCTTCATCGGCGTCCCCTATGCCCAGATCGCCCTCGCCGCGGTCATCCCTGCGCTCCTCTACTACGTGGGAATCTTCGTCCAGGCCGACGCCTTCTCCGCGAAGTCGGGGTTGAGGGGATTGGCGAGGGACCTTCTTCCCGACGTCGGCAAGGTGCTCGTCTTCGGCTGGGCCTATCTCGCGGCGCTGATCGGGCTGATCCTGCTTCTCGTCATCGAAAAGGATGAGAGCCAAGCCCCGTACTGGATCGTCGGATTCCTGCTCGTCATCGGCGTCTTCTCGAAGAAGCACCGGATGACTCCCGGAGCGTTCGCCGACTTCCTCTACGCTTCCGGGAAGACCATCGCCGAGATCCTCGGCATCATCGCAGGCGTCGGGCTCATCGTCGGCGGACTGTCGATGACCGGTGTGTCCTTGTCATTGGCCCGTGAGCTTGTCAATGCCTTCTCCGGAAATCTGCAGCTCGTGCTCATTGCCGGTGCCATCACCTCGTTCGTCCTGGGAATGGGCATGACGGTGTCTGCCGTCTATGTCTTCCTCGCCATCGTCATGGCTCCCGCCCTGGTCGAACTGGGCGTCAATCCCATTGCCGGCCATCTTTTCGTCATCTACTGGGCGACCGTCTCCTACATCACTCCACCGGTGGCCCTCGCGTCGTTCGCGGCGGCGAACATCGCCGGCACCCCTCCGATGCAGACGTCGCTGACCGCGATGCGTCTGGGTGCCGTCAAATACGTGGTGCCGTTCGCATTCGCCCTCAACCCTGCACTCGTCGCCCAAGCGCCCCTGCCGGAGGTTCTCGCGACCTTCCTTCTCGCCGTCGCCGGTGTGTTCTTCCTCGGATGCGCATTCGAAGGCTGGCTGACGATCGTCGGCCGTCGACCACACCTGTTCATTCGCTGTCTCCTCGTCGGCGCCGGGCTGCTGGCCTTCGCGCCAGTTCTCACCCATGCCGCCCTCGGGGTCGGGCTCGGAATCGGCTGCCTCATCGTCAGCCGATTCTGGAACAACGGCAGTGAAACGAGTCGGCCCACCCTCGACCACGACTCCGAATCAGCGGAAGTCACTCTGTCGGGAGGCGGGAACGAGGTTGGGGCTGCGACCGAGAAGTCGCACGAATGAGAGGTGTGGAGATGAGGAATGTCAGGCAACGGGTGCTCGTCACCGGCGGCGCCCGGGGCATCGGTGCGGCAATCGTCGAACGATGCGTCAAAGATGGGTACGAACCAGTGATTCTCGACCGGGAAGGCCCCGCTAGCATTCTCTGCGACCTCGCCGACCCCGATTCGACGCAGAAAGCGCTCACCGAGGCCTTGGAACAGGGACCGATCACCCGACTCGTCAACAACGTGGGGGCTGTGTTTCCGGCTGCCCTGAGTGACCAGTCCGTCGACGAATTCGATTCCGCCGTCGCTCTCAACCTGCGCAGCGCCTTCCTCTGCGCCAGGGCGCTGGTGCCCGGGATGAGAGCAGCCGGATTCGGCCGGATCGTCTCGATATCGTCGCGGGCAGCTCTCGGCAAAGAGCTGCGGACCGCATATTCAGCGACGAAAGCGGGACTCCAAGGAATGTCGATGACATGGGCGCTGGAAGAGGGCCGGCACGGTATCACCGTGAATACGATCGGGCCCGGCCCCATCTCCACCGATCTGTTCGAACAGGCCAACCCTCCGAAGTCGGACCGGACGCGGGCGATCGTCGATTCGGTCCCCGTCGGCCGGATGGGCACCCCCGAGGATGTCGCCCAAGCGGCGAGTTTCCTGCTCGATGCGGGCTCGGGGTTCATCACCGGACAGACGATCTATGTGTGCGGCGGGATCTCGATCGGGAGCCGCCGGACCTGATCCGACCGCGGTCAGATCCTGCAGACCGCCGAGCCCGAGCAGAACACAGCTCGGCGGGCAGGATGAGAGCTCGGGAGCCCAGCCTCCCGGTTCGTCACTCCCCCGCGACCTCGAGCAGCACCTTGCCCATCACGGATCGGCGGTCGAGCTCGTTGACGGCCGCGGCCGCCTCGGCGAGGGGGTAGGTCGCGTGGATGCGCGGATCGAGCCGACCGGCGGCCACGTGCTCGCTCACGGCATCCCACTGCCGGGCGATGTAGGCATCGTCCCCGCGCGTGGCCGCACCCCAGGCGACCCCGGCGACGGAGACGTTCTTCAGCAGCAGTCGGTTGACCTTGACCGTGGGGATCTCCCCAGCGGTGAAGCCGAGCACCAGCAGCTGCCCGAAGGGCGCGAGAGCGCGGATCGAATCCGTGAATCGGTCACCGCCGACAGGATCGAAGACGAAGTCGACGCCATCGGGGAAGATGTCCTTGACCGCATCCTTGAATCCCTCGGCGATGACGACGTGCTCTGCCCCCAGCTCCCGCACGACGTCCGCCTTCTCCCCCGTCGACACGACGCCGACGACGTCGAGGCCCATCGCGAGCCCGAGCTGCACCGCCGCCGACCCCAGGCCACCGGCGGCACCGTGGATGAGGATGCTCTGCCCCGGCTCGGCCTTGGCCCGCAGTCGCAGAGCGAAGTCGGCGGTGAGCACGTTCATCGGCATGCCCGCGGCATGGCGCAGCTCCACACCGTCGGGCACCGGAACGGCCTGCACGTCGGCAGCGACCAGGTACTGCGCGAACGTGCCCTTGCCCGTGATCGCCGCGACCCGGTCACCGACACGGAAGCGCGACCCCGGTCCCGCCTCGACGACCACGCCGGCAGCCTCGGAGCCGAGGACGAAGGGCAGTTCGTGCTTGACCTGGTACATTCCGCGGGTCTGCAGCAGCTCGGGGAAGGTCACCCCGGCATAGGCGACCTCGATGAGCACCTCTCGGGCGCCGGGAACGGGGCGGTCCACCTCGGCGAGTTCGACGTCATCGGGACCGGTCAACTGGGTGACGTGAATGGCTTTCATCGTTCCTCACTTCGCTGTGCTGGCTGATGGATTTCTCGGGGTCTGCTCGGTTCGATCCGCCAGGTCGCCATTCCGCGACCGTTGTGCCGAATCCCGTCGTCGCGGTGACGCGCATCACGATTTCGGCTTGACTCGGCGGCAGACCTTGGTACTGTGATTGTAACTGAACGACTGTTCACTCGGGAGGTCGAAGTTGACCACAGCGCCGGCAGGAATCGACGCGAGCACACTCGGATCGTGGCTGCACGACCGGTTCGGCGCGTCCGAGGTCAGCTACGAGGTTTTGTCCGTGGGACGCTCGAACCTCACGTACACGATCAGTGTCGACGGCCGCCCGCGCTGGGTGCTGCGCCGCCCGCCGCTCGGCCACACCGGCGGCAGCGCTCACGATGTCGCCCGCGAAGGCAGGATCATGGCGGCATTGGGGGACAGCGTCGTCCCCGTCCCCCACGTCATCGACATCGTCGACGATGCTGCGGTGATGGAGGTTCCGTTCGTTCTCATGGAGCACTGCCCCGGCTTCGTCATCAACTCCCCCGAGGACTGGACCCGACTCGCCCCGGCCGACCGCCCCGGATGTGCCTTCGCGATGGTCGACGCCCTGGCCGCGATCCACCGGGTCGACATCGACGAGGTGGGGCTG
This sequence comes from Brevibacterium sp., assembly GCA_031179165.1. Taxonomy (GTDB): domain Bacteria; phylum Actinomycetota; class Actinomycetes; order Actinomycetales; family Brevibacteriaceae; genus Brevibacterium. Next base: position 142 of record JAPSIC010000117.1, on the reverse strand, counting down.
GGAGACCTGCGCCGCCCCGGCGGACTGGTCGAACGACAGCTGCGCCGATGGCTCGGTCAGTTCGACGCCATCACCACCCGCGATCTGCCGGTCGTCAGGGAAGTCCACGACGCCCTGGCCGAAGCGATGCCGGATCCCGCGG